>QAKR01000005.1 GCA_003343705.1 Clostridiales bacterium
AATTATTTTAAATCCGAAACCCATTATTTTTCTCCTATTGTATTTATATATAAACATTCCCAAACTTTAACGTAGTTTAATATTACCATATTTGCCATATTTTGTCAATATATATATTACATTTATTTTAAATTTAACTTAAGAAAAGTGCCTGTTTTTTTAAACAGGCACTTTTTCAATTCATTAAAAAGCTTTTATAATAATATTATCATTTCAAAACATCATTTATTCTGTTTTCAATATTCTTCACAGCCCTGTCGATAAATAAATCAAGTTCTTTAGCCGTTGTATACTCATACACCTGTTCATATTTATTGTGTGGGAGAGTATAAAAGTCCCTAATAAAATTAAGTTGTCGGTCAAAGGCATCAGCCGGAAAAAAATCAATATATTCATTGGGAAAATTCTTAATGTCAGAAAATATATTAAACGCCCTAAACTCTGGATTATCTATTATAAACCGCTTGTCCAGTTCGTTCCAGCAGGTTCTCATACTTAAAACAAAGCTTTTAAAATCAGTAAAAATCTTTATGTATTTTTCTTTTATAGGCATAAATACATTTTTAAGCCACTCCTCATCAGTCATAAGATGAAGATAATACCCAAGATAAAATGAATAGCTTTCAGCATCGCTCTTTTTGCATAAATAAGTTTTTATAAATCTATCATATTCGCGATTAGGGTATCTTCCGAAATGAGAAACAGTTTTATCCGGTGTATATGTAAGGCCGTCGGGGTTTACAACTCCGCAATCAGGCCCTATATTACCAAAAATAAAATACGGCAGTTCAATATTTTTTTCGCCTATAATATCAATAAATCTATCTGCAATTCGAAAATGCGTCATCCAAGTTGCCATTTTATCCCCCTGTAAAAATTATTTAAACGAAATATCCCAAGGCTCATCATCGCTCCAAACCTCAAAAACCTCGTTGTACTTATCTTCTAAAAACATTGGCAAATACTTTGGCATACCGTTTGAAGAAGGTGTGCTTTTCAACTCTTCTATCGACATCCAAGAATTTTGACCTTCTTTGCAATCATAAATTATGTCGCCTGAATAATCAGATGTCTTATATAAAAAAACAATATATCGGTCAAGTGTATGTCTGTGCAGCCAATGAATAACCCCGCAGGACTTGAGATTTCTTATATCAAGCCCCGTTTCCTCTTTTATTTCACGGACGGCGCTGTCAACAAAGCTCTCATTTTCTTCGATATGTCCGCCAGGCAAGGAAATTCCTTTCCAATCCTTTATTCTGTTTTGAACAAGAACTTTTCCGTCATTTTTATTTACTATCATCACCATATTTGTGAGTTCAAGCTTTGGCATATGTTCCCCCATAAATCAAAAGTCTAATTTATTTTGCCTGTTTTTGTTGCTTTTAAACTGTGTTAGTTAAATTAAAGTTTGTTTTATAATTTCAATAATTTCATCTTCGGTTTGCCCCTTTTCATAATCGCCTACAAGCTGCCCTTCATAATGATATACGAGCCCTTTTTCTTTATTGCGAAGCAGACAGCGAATTAATTCATCTACTCCGTATTCTTTGGCAAATTTTACAAACGCACATATTCGTGGTTTTTCAAACATATTGCATTCACATGGAAATTCCATGCATTCCCAGCAACCATTGAGCCCTTTTTCACGGCAGCAGTTATAATTTTTACACCAGCCGTGAATATCGCAGCCTCCATCATGGCACCCGACACAACCGTCTTTTTCGCTGCATAGAAAGCATGCAAGCCCACAGTATGAAATTTCATTTTCCATTATTAGTTCCTTTACCCCATAACAGATCTTTAAGTATCAACATATTTAACAGTATGAGTTTATCCAATCTACAGATTTTCTTAATCCGAAAATATTCTTTGTTTCAAGAACTACACGACAGTTTTGTTTTTTAGCAAGAGATAAATATTTTTGCAAATCAAGCTCTCCGTCTCCCAGTGCAAGATGATTGTTCCACATATTACTTTTATTAATTGCATCGTGGAAATGCATATGGATTAAGTTATCTCTTTTATTTATATAAAAATCGTACATCTCTTCTTGACAACATGCAGCATGACCGATATCGAAGGTTAAACCAAAAACCCGACTTTTAAGCAATATATCCAGTGCATCAAACTGAAAATAAGCAAAATCGTTGCAGTTTTCCACACATATTTTTATGTCATTGTCGCCGATAGATTTTTCACACTCTTCACAAAAATCCTCAATGCTCTTTAAATACTGATCTTTGTATTCATCAAATAAAAATACCTTTTTATCCGGGAGTGTAAAATATACTCCTTTTGATAAATGCATATTCAGAATAGGAACACCAAGTTTCTTTGCAACCTCAATTGTTTCACGCACAGTACGGCGATAAGCCTGGGCTACATAAGGATTAAAGTCACTTATATTGAGATTTTCGTCAAGGTGGATAGTGTAATAAATACCGTATTTTTCGGCAACCGCTTTAAAATATTCAATATCGATTTTATCAAGCTGATACTGAGGAAGATTCATATTCAATTCGATAAACCTCAAATCCAGCTCTTTGCACAAAGCCGCACATTTATCAAGCGTTGCGGTTTCAATCAGAGTTGGCATTCCAAATTGCAAACTATATCATTCCTTTATTATTTTTAATGGATAAATAAATTTTAGATCTTAACACATCAATACTTGTTATTTCACTCACCTTGCCAAAATTTGAACAAATAATGTTGTAACCATAATAATGTAACAGTATACCTGTTAAGCATTTATCTGTTAGTTCATCAATATTATAATTACCCAAATAACCATCTAAGTATGGTTTTTCAAAACAAAATAAACAGCAAACCAAAACAACAAGCTCATATTCATACGGTGCTGATAATGA
Organism: Clostridiales bacterium; assembly: GCA_003343705.1. GTDB lineage: Bacteria > Bacillota > Clostridia > Oscillospirales > UBA644 > QAKR01. Next base: position 2,874 of record QAKR01000005.1, read on the forward strand.
ATCAGCAAAATCTATTATATGTAGATTGTTTTGTTTATCTACTAAAATATTATCAGGATTTAAATCCCCGTGAACAAAAACATAATTTTTATTTTTATAATTCTTTAAATATTTATATCTCTCATTTTGAAAAGATATGGGGAACTTCATATACCTCTCACATTTTAATGCACGTTCAACAACATCAACATTATTAAACCTTTCACAAGGAATATTAATTTTAGAAGTTATTAACCTTAACTCTTTAGCTATATTAAATTTTTCTCTATCATTAAGTAAAGGTTCTGCCACACTGAATTGAATTGCATTAATATGCTTAGTTATAATATAATAAAAATCAAATTTATCCTTTACACAGCCATTTGCAACAACAATCGGTAAGTTTATATTTTTACTTAAAGCAAAATTCATACTAAATAGTTCAGTATGAAAATCCGGGGTCATATCTATTCCGCTTTCTTTCGGTGCAAAAACTTTAACAACATACAAGCCAACTTTAAAGACTGCATTTGTACCCGGAGTTAAATTTTCTAAAGGTTGAAAAGGAAGCCCTTCTTCTTTAAAAATATATTTTATCAACGGCTCGAAAGCAGTAATAGATTGAAAAACATTTGCCCAGTCTTTCCAGTTATTTATTTCGGCTTTAAATAATTTCTGCATATTGCCCTCACAGTTTAATTTGATTATTTATACTGGAATTATATTTTCTGTTCGTTACCTCTTCACCGTCTGCCACCGTTCCTACAAGCAGCTCACTTTGGGGATCATGTGTATCGTGGCGGCGTTTTACAGATGAAAATTTATCGTTTGCGTAGCAGTAAACACAGCCGTTTAAACAGGTGTTATATGCTCCGATATCAACACTTTCCACACAGCCACAACCGTTTCGTTGATTTTTATCTTCTTTTACATCCAGCCGACAGTCACATATTTTTTCTATACGATTTTTATCTATACAGCTTGCCCTATCTATTCCATACAAGCTTAAATCATCATTTTCACAACAAGCAACAGCACGTAGGCCGAATTCTTTTGCTGTTTTTCCGATAAATTCCGATATCTCGGATTTTTCTTCGTCTGTCAACGAACGAATCAACGGTGTTTTTATTTTTGCGTACATATCCACAAAACTGATTGTAACCGTATCTGTATACGGCGATAGCTTTTCGCAAAGCCTGTAAAAATGGCATTTGTGATATTCAATATTTAAGTTATCATTAAGTATAATCGGGTCATACCGCCAAACAACCTTATCTTTACCAATCCTCTTTGACAGTTCAATAAATGTATCCTCTATTTCAAATTTCGGTCGTAGATTAGGTTCAAGATCTTGGCTGTACGGTGTCAGCGTAAACTGAAAATAATATTTATATCCTCGGCTGTCAAGCTCATCAAGGTGGGGAATAATATTCGCCACATCTTTTGTCCAAAACACAATACAGTCCACAATATCAGGCGACAACGAAAGCCTTGAAAGCTGTTTATGGTTCATAGGATTTCGTGTCAGCACATAGCCTGCCCTGATACGATTCATAAACCATTCAGAATAATAACACGGTATATCTGTCCGTCGGGAAGCAGAAAGAATCATAACATGTCTCCAAATGTTATGCTGGTGTTATACTTTTCGTTGTTCAGTTTTTCTTTTGCAGGGATGACTTTTTCAAGGTCAATTTCATAGGTGTTCGCAATAGCAAGGGCGTAATAAATAACGTCCCACAGTTCTTCTTCGACGGTTTCCTTTATCTGTCCTTCTTTGGCAGGACGTAAATCCTTACGCATTGCCCGTGCAAGTTCTCCGACTTCCTCAGAAAGCTTCATGAAGTACAGCTCTTTTTTATCAGGGGAGTAATCCTTGGATTTTATGTAATTCTGTAAGTATTCGATAGTGATATTCATGACAACAGCATCTCCAATTCTTTTCGATTTTTGATGTGTAAAAATGGCTTGTCCGGATTACATTTATGCCGTTCAAGGATTGCCTTCCCGTCCTTTTCAGGATATTCCCATATCCATTTAGCAAATTCATAAAAATCCTTACTGAACATTTTGGGCTCTCGCAGATAATCGGGAAGATCCGATCTTTTCTTTCCAGTTCTTTTTGCCGCCGACCAAACACAGATAAAACGATTAATATCAAGAAAAACAACAAGCTCAGCGGCTTCAAAACGCAAATCCATTGTTCCGCCGTAATTTCCGTCAATAATCCATTTTTCTCTGCTTATAAACTGTTTTTGCTTTTCTATCCATTCATCTCGGGGCGTTGGGGCCCACCCCGGCTGCCAAAATTCGTTATCAAGGTGAATCACAGGTAATCCGATCACAGCTCCTAATTTCTTAGCAAAGGTGCTTTTTCCGCTTCCACCACTGCCTATAATTATTATTTTGTTGTATTTCTTTATATCAATCATCATATTCTATCCTCATAAAAAACTCATCCAGATATGAAAACGGCACAAGAATTCCGTCCTCTTTCATTTTTTTAATCTGGGTTTCTGTCGCCCACATTGCGTCACAGGTTTCGTTTGGTTGAAACACAACATCATTCAAATCAAAATCCTGTCTAAAAAGCCATACATCGCCAAAGTTATCTTCTCGTTTGAGCGTCATTATACATCTTCCTGCATCAGGATCAAGCAGCAACCCTGTTTCTTCTTCCACTTCACGCATTGCCGCTGTAAGGCTGTCTTCACCGGCAAGTGCCGAGCCTCCTGTACATTCCCACATATTAGGAAATCCTTTGTTCGGAGTACGCTTCGTTAAAAGAAATTCGCCGTTTGTGTTTTGAATCCATACATGAACGACAATATGATAATCGCCTTTTGCAAGGAAGTCTCCTCGGCGGTGAATTCTGCTTATTAGATTGCGGTTCTCATCGTAAACATCCCAAAGCTCATTAGGGCTGTTTTGCAAATTGAGCCAACCCTGTATATATTCAAACAACAACGGCTGAATTTCCGGGTATGTAAGCTCACCCGGAATATTATCAAACAGTTTTATCTCTCCGATTTCCATTTCTTGTGCTAACTCACCAATCGTTTCAACCTCTGCAAAAAACAGCATACCGTAAGTTGTTTGGCTGTCTTTTGTAACACCATAAATACATACAGATGTTATTTCAAAATCCGTAGCACCTGTTTCTTCATAAAGTTCTCTTTTTGCTGTTTCGCTTATGTTCTCACCCGGTTCACGATGTCCGCCGGGAATTTCCCATGTTGTACTATTTTTGTGGCGGCAAAATATCCATTTGCCTTTATATCGTGCCGCGATAACGGCGTATTTCAGTCGTTCATTGGCTCTTTCGTTTTGATTGTGAAAGGTAACGGTTATCATTGTGTGTTCTCCAATCTGCACTTTAATTCATAAAGTGCAGTCCTGTTTGAATCCCATTTCAGAATATCAATAGATTCATCATACGAAAGCCAACGATATTCTGTATGTTCATGTGATAACAAAATATCATTACTACACTCAAACGCAAAACAATATTCTGGTAACACATATGTGTCAGCAGGCCACAAATTGCGGTGTTTTTCAGAAATACAATTTGCCGGAACATAGGTCATAAAAGTTAGTTTTAATAACTCATATGTTATCACACTGGATTCTTCAAAAATCTCACGTTTTGCCGCCTCATATGGCGATTCAGAATCCTCACCGCCTCCGGCAATGAATTGCCACCAGTCTGCATCAGTACGATTAAATACGCAAAACAAAGGACTATCATCAACAAACTTATATGGTATCGCCAGTATCTGAAATGGTGCTCTCATCTGTTTTCCCAAGCTTTTCTGCAATTTAAGATATAATTCTCAAGTTCAATAGGAGCATTGCTTTCAAGACGATTTAACACTTCTTCGATTATCTGAAAGTCAGTCATTTCCTCCGAAACGGTGCCTATACACTTTCTTCCCATCTTGCGAATATCACTGGAGTAATTTGCGCCGCGTATATAGTGTTTACAGTTTGCAATCCAAAGTTTTAAAATATGTATAAACATATTATTTTCAAGACCGTTTTTCTGAACTGTTGTTAAATGAGGAACAGACGTACAATTAAAATCAACGATACAAAAAGGGCAGTTATCATCAATTGCCACAGAAACAATATATTGCTCCGGAGCAAGACTTTGTGCATAATCATACCACAGTACATTAAATTCTGCTGCTATAATATTCGGAAGATTCTTCATGAACATTCCGTTATCAAAGCCAGAAACATCTATTTTTATATCAATATCGGATAGTTTATCAGCTCTTCCATCAGCAAGGCTGCCATATAACAAACAACTCTTCACCTGAGGTAATGTTTGTATAAAATCAATTATTTCTTTTGCTCTTATTTCTTGTAACAACAAACATCTTCACTCCATTTCCAAAAACTAATACTTCATCTTTCATATCTTTCCCAATTCACTTCAAGCCATTTTGCCACTCCGTCTTCATCATTTGAAGCTATTATTCCTGTTGCAACCTTTTTAAGCTCCGGCACGGCATTTTCAACAGCATAACATTCATCAGCGGCTTTAAACATTTCTAAATCATTTTTCCCGTCACCGAAGCAAACTACTTTTTCACATTTTAAAAATGTTTTCAGTTGTAAAATTCCATGGGCTTTGGTTGCTTTTGCAGGCAGAATTTCAAGCCAATAAGTGTCACAATAAGCGTCAAGTTGTAAAATACAATGAAAACGTATATCAGACTTCAAGCTTTCATAAGCCGGTTCAAGATCTTTTTTATCGCCTATACAGGAAAAATAGAAGGTCTTCCCGTCTTTATCATAAACAGCTTTTGGGTCATCGGTTTCGTTTCTTCGAGGGTCGTTTTGCCTGCTGTCCAAGAAGAATTTCTTACCGTAGTTCATGTCGCCACGGAAAAACGTAAACTTTTCCGTCCCGTTAAAATCAGCATAAACAATCGGATTAATACGGTTCTTTATCAAAACTTCTCTAACTGTTTTCACCTCATCACTATTAAAATAGTTTGAAAGGATTATTTTTTTTGTAACGCTATCCACAATAAATGCACCGTTAAAAACAATCAACGGAACCTTTATTTTCAACTGAGAAGCAACCTTATCTGCCGTAAGCGAAGACCGGGCGGTGGCGTATGAAAAGCACATACCATCCCCGATTAATTTGTTTATAGTTTTCACGCTGTATTCAGAAAGCCGCTCTTCGCTGCGAAGAAGCGTTTTATCAAGGTCAGTTACAAATAAAGTTTTCATAAAAAATTATTCCTTATGCATTATATTTATAATTCAGTGTATCGTAAACATTTTCAGATCATTAAAAAATTTCTCCATGTGAATTTCATTATACACTCTCCTGTCTAATTTTTCAAGCCGTAATATTCATTTAAATCAAATCACTGTTTGCAAGCACAAACTTATATAGCTCGTCAAACTCGCAACCGCAGCTGCCGCACTCCTCATCTGCTTTTTTCACTGCTGAAATAAGCTCTTCTTTGTTTTTCTTTCCGTCAAGCCATTCCTGTGCCGGCGCTGCAATCAAATCCCAACCTGACTCTGCAAATTTCTCAATTATGCTTTGAATATCATTCATTTGTACATTCTCCTTTTTTACTTATATTACAACTGCTGTCTCAAAGTTTTTATTATATTTCTCCGCTTGCATATTAAACATCTCGGCGTATTTTCCGTTTTGGGCAATCAGGTCATTGTGGCTTCCGTTTTCAATCACCTCTCCGTCGGCAAACATATAAATCTTGTCGGCGTTACGTGTTGTTGAAAGCCTGTGGGAAATAAATATAACTGTTTTGTCTTTTGCGTATTCCGCAATAGAGCGATTAAGCTCAAACTCCGCAATAGGGTCAAGAGCTGAGGATGGTTCATCCATTATAATTAAATCATAAGGATGTGCAAAAACTCTTGCAATTGCAATCTTTTGTGCTTCACCGCCGGAAAGAGATATTCCGTTGTCATCAAACTCTCGTGTCAGGTTAGCATATATCCCCTTATCAATAGTTTTCAGTTTCTCGGTAAAGGTTGCTCTGTCAAGGGCATCTAAAACGGTTTTTTCATCTTTTTTATCAAATTCACCGCCCATAACATTTTCAGCAATGGTCGCTGAAAATATTTTATAATCCTGGAAAACCGCACCTATATGTTTCCTGTAATAAGCCGGGTCAAAGTTTTTAATATTTTCCCCGTTCCAAAGAATTTGCCCGCTGTTAACATCATAAAGACGCATTAGAAGCTTAATCAACGTGCTTTTCCCTGCCCCGTTATAGCCCACAATTGCTATTTTCTC
>QAKR01000018.1 GCA_003343705.1 Clostridiales bacterium
GGGCACAAGGTAGTAAAATGTCAACATCTTGAGCTATCCATGCTCCACCATCTAATAATGAACATCCCATTTCCTGTGCCTTTTGTTTGTCAATAGTGCCGAAAGAATCTTTTATTTGAGCCATTTTTGGAATATCAATACCGTTTTTGTTTACAAATGTATAGGCTTTTTTATCGTTTTGATCCCAGCTTGAAATAGCTATTATTTTTCCGCCTAATTCAGTGTATTTACGTGCTGCATATTCTGCAACATTGCCAAATCCCTGTAGGCTTGCTGTTGTTTTTGTTATATCAATGTTCAGCTTTTTAAGAGCTTCGTAAAGGGTATAAATAACTCCGTACCCAGTTGCTTCTTTTCTACCCAGCGAACCGCCCAAACCAACAGGTTTACCTGTAATAAATCCGGGATGGTGTGCTCCTGTAAGCATCTCATATTCATCCATCATCCATAGCATATGCTGACCGTTCGTCATAACATCAGGTGCCGGAACATCGTTATTAGGCCCAACATTTTTTGAAACTTGTCTTATGTATCCGCGACAAAGTCTTTCTTGTTCACCCATTGAAAGATTATGAGGATCGCATATTATACCGCCTTTTGCTCCGCCTAACGGGATATCAACAACTGCACATTTCCATGTCATCCACATTGAAAGAGCGCGGATTGTATCAATTGTTTCGTTGGGATGGAACCTTATTCCGCCCTTTGCCGGGCCACGGGCATCATTATGTTGAATACGATATCCATTAAAAATTTTCGTACTGCCGTCATCCATTTTTACAGGAATAGAAAAATGAAACTCTCTGCTTGGCTGACGTAATAATTCACATGTAGCAGAATCAAGATTTAACTTGTTTGCAACATTATCAAATTGTGCTTGCGCTGTTTTATAGGGGTTGTAGCTGTTTACTTCCATTATACGAAGACTCCTTTTTATGCTAAACATTTTTTTAAGTGTACATCTTGGTATGTCGTATATTATACAATAAGACGCTTTGGTAATATTAAACATATCTGTATATGTATACTAAAATAATTTATATTATTATACAACATTGAAACTCATTTTGCAATAAAAATTTAATATTTTTGAATTTTTGTAAGAATTCGATTTTAACAAGAAGAAAATTCAAAGTGTATTATACCTCTCAAATAAGATTGATATTTATTCTAATACAGGTTTGATTTTATTATTGTTTCTGTTAATGTGACTTTTTTTAAAACCGTATTATCAAAAAAAAGCCGTGTTTTTTATCTAATTTTGCCCTTGACGATGTACTTTGAATGTATTATAATGGTCTAAGAATAACTGAAGGAGGCCTGTTATGAACCAGCTTTTTTCGGGAGCGTACCCGATTCTGCTTGCAAATACAAGCGGTTCGGGTAGTGGCAAAATTCCCGATGCGTTGATTATGCTATTTGTTTTTATTGCAATAATAGTTGGCGTTATTTTTATCGGCATCCCGCTTATCAGATTTCTTTTTTATCGCATTAAGTTTTATATCCAGTGCAAGCTTTTTCTAAATTCATCAAAATATGCAAAAGGAGCATGGTTTTTTAAAGCAAATGTATTTGGTTGGGCATTTTTACCATATTGGTTTCGAAAAAAACCGGATTTTGTAATTGCTTCAAAAGGCGTTACTTACGTTGTAAAGATGCGTGCATTTTACGACTCGCGTAAGCGTATAAACTTTATTTCACCGGAAGGTTGGCATTATTGCCATGAGAAGAAAAAACGGAAGTTCGGGGAACAGCTTTTAACAATAAAGTCACAACAGCAAAAAGAGCTTATCCGCAAGGCAAAACCAGCACCTATGTATATGGTAACATATGCACGTCGTCTTGCAAAGGAAATTGATGTTCCTTGTGTTCCGGTTGTTCTTATCAGCCCGGATATTAAGTTTTTATTTACTAAAAACGGAGTTGTTATGTCAAACGGAGATTATACTTTTTATGGGCTTGTAATTGCTAATAATAAATCTATGTCTGATCTTTTACGCCGTAGTGAGAATAACCCTCTTGAGCCTTTGACAGTAGCAGAAAAAGACGAACTTAACGCAAAAATTAAAAGCGTTATGAAAATGAAATTGAGGTGAGTGTATGAATCTGTTTTTCAGTTATTTATTCCCCAACGAGCGTGAAAGTATTAATAATACATATAAAAAATTATGGGATGCGGTGGCTGTCGATTTACAGCTGCGTGAAATACTTGAATATTTAATAGAAAGCGAAATTTTACAAAACGAGCTTTTTGAGGAAATGAAATATTTCTATCCCCAAAAAGAGATTCTTGAACATCGTCAAAGTATTTTAACTGATATGCTTAAAAATCTGGAGCTTGTACAGTATTTCGAAGATTTTAGAGATAAATGTACACAGCTTCGCGATATTTATAACCTGGAAATGTTTGAAAAATACCCCCATACAGTTGTCGTTAAGGATTTTCTTGTAACAGAATGTTTTATAGAACTTTACGATCAAACAGTTAAACATATAAAAACTCTTCCGCGTGGTAATTATGGCAAAGTAATAAACAATATCTTTGACAAAATTCTTGATGAAAAACGGGTTGAAGAAATCGATAAAGCTCTTGCAGACGTTTCTAAAATTCGTTCAGAGCTTGAGCGTATAAGTCCTGTTCGTATTAATAGGCTATTTTCAAGAGGCGAAAATATTGAAAATAGTATAACAACAAAAACAAAGGGCGAGAATTTAATGGAACGTCTGGCGGATTTAGCAGATCGGCTTCAAATCAGCCCTCTTGAAAAAAAGGTACAGACGGAAAACCTGTTCCCCCCCAGTGAAGGTATTTTTAAAACCTATATGAAGATATTTAAGCCTATCTTTGATGAGGTTGCACGTTTTTCAAAGGAATATCAAGGTCTTTTTCAAACAGAATGGTTTTGTCTTGTACATGAAACAAATACACTTCTGGCTCTTACGGAAATGTATCATAAGTTGCAAAACCTTGGTATGCCTATTTGTTCGGTTAAATTTATTGAAAAAGATAAGACTATTATCATGCACAATATGTACAGCCTTTTACTTGTTAAAAACGGGCTTGACAGAACACAAATCGTGTGCAGCGACTTCAGTTGTAATCCTGATTCCCATTTCAACTTGCTAACAGGTCCTAACGGAGGCGGTAAAACAATATTTCTTACTGCTATGGGTATCTCACAGCTACTGTTCCAAATCTCCGGCTATACAACGGCAGCTTCGGCTGAAATGTTTCCGTTAAAATATTTATACACACATTTCCCTGTTGAAGAACGAAATGACAGCCAAGGCAGACTTGTTGAAGAGCAATCACGCTGCGAAAGAATGATGCGTGAAATTGAAGACGGATCCATGGTCCTGTTAAACGAAACATTTTCTTCCACAAAAGCTGATATTGCACATGACTTAAGTACTGATATTCTTAAAAAATTGTTGGCAAAAGACAGTTTTGGTCTTTTTGTAACGCATTTTCATTCTGTTAAAGAGTTTTGTAAGGAATATTCCGAGCAAAATGAAAGAAAAATTTGTTTACTTGTTGCGGCAGTCGATGACAGTGTCGAAGGAAGACGTCTTTATAAAATCGTTCCAATGGAAAACGCTTCATCTTCATATTCAAGAGATATCCTTTTACGTCACCGCATGACAAAAGAACAGTTGCTTGAAAGATGCAATGTTATGAAAGGAGTTGAGGCATAATGGTAAAAGTAGTCGATTTGCTTTATAAAAACCCTACAAAAGCCGTGAAAACCCCGAACCAAATGGAGAGCATGGATCATCTTCTACTTAATGAAGTTCTAAGTGGTGCAACTGTTAACCAAGCGTTGCAAAGAGAAGTGTTTGATCTTATTTGTGTTCCGGAACCCGACCCTGAGAATGTTATATGGCGAAGAGATATTCTTGAAGATTTTCTTAAAAACCCATCAATGTTTGATGATTTACGTTCTATTCTTTCAATGTATGAAGAAATATGTAAAAATCTTCTTATCTCTACCCGAAGTGGTGGAAATACCGTGTTTTCCAAAAAAGAATTTTCACATAGAGACTCAATGATTTTTAGAATGCGTTCTTTAGCAGATGCAATTGTTAAATGTCTTGAACTTTATGAATCTTCAGCACATATTTTTTCTAAAATGCGTTTAACATCAGAAGCTTTTATATCCATAAACGAGTTTATAAAATCAGAAATACGTAAACCGGACTTCATAACGCTTAAAGAGCTTGCTGAAGACCTTTCTTCATCTTTAACTCTCGATACTTCCTATGTTATGATAATGAAGCTAAATAAATTTTTCTGTATTGAAGATGTTGAAATGCTTGAATTGGACGCAACTCCATATAAGTATGAAACTCCTAAAAAACGTAAGAACTTTGACAGCCAGGCTGAGGTCGAATTTATCGGATTTGATGAAAATGATGACCATGAACTTCAGGGTTTAGTAGAAAAAAGTATAGGTAAGCTCACCCAGCTTATGGAGCATATAATTAACGAAATGAAAAGCCCTTTTGAAAAAATAAATAAGGGGATTTTCTTTTACCGATTTGGGCTTCATCTTGAAAACACTATAAAAGATCTAGGGCTTCCTGTGTGTTTACCAAGTATAGATCCGACAGTAAAAGGCCGTTTTGAATGCAAGAATGCTTGTGATTTATGGCTTGCAATGAATATAAGAAAAAAAGACCGTTATGCAAAGCCCGGAGAAACTGTTGTTAAAAATGATATTACAATGAAACCAGAAGACGGTGCATATGTTATAACCGGTAAGAACAACGCAGGAAAAACCGTATTTTTACGTACAATCGGTATGATACAGGCTCTCGGTCAGGCGGGTTTACCAGTCCCTGCAGAAAGCTGTTACATAAGCACTGTTAATGGTCTTTATGCTTATTTTACCGCAATGGATACAGGTACAGGCCGATTTGAAGACGAAGTTAAAAGTGTTTCGTCAATGCTTGACATAATTAAAGAGGGCGACATGGTATTGTTTAACGAGGCTTTTCAATCCACTGCATTTGATGAAGCCGCAGATGTACTGTGTAATGTTTTTGTTTACGGGGCTGTTGAGAAATTCCGCTGTATATCTGTTACGCATCTGCCGGATATTAAACAAAAAATGGAATCTCTTGAAAATGAACTGGGCATGAAATTCCGAACAAAGTACGCAACCGCTGTGTTAGATGCAAACGGCGAGAGTACGTATAAAATCGCAGAATCAATGTAAAAAATATGGGATTAAAACCCCAAGAGAGCAGTCAAAAAAATTGTCTGCTCTCGAAGCTTTTTAAATAATACTTTTCTCATAAGGAGATAATATGGCGACACAAATTTATTTTAGACGTTTCAAAGTCGAGGCTTTACAGGGAATAATGCGGTTAACCGTGCTGTTTTTAGCTCTTTCCTTGCCGATGATTTATTCAATAGTAGCACGCTTTTTTACAATGTTTTTTATTATAGAAGTTTTTATTTTAGGTTTTTGGCTGTTTTCCGCAGGGCGAGTAATTGAGGAAAAGTCCTGGCGTGAAACACGGATAATAGATTTTGACAAGCTTAAAAAACCGTTAAAAATTATGTGGTTATGTTTTATTATTTTACAAATAGCTTTTTTAATTTTTAATATAATTATAAATCTGTCAGTTCCGTTTACTTCTGTTTATGGCTATTTTACTGTTTTGGGAAATTATCTTGCACCTTTTTTATTTGCGGTTTTCCCTCTTTATATAAACGCAATAATAAAAGCAGGGATATCATCTTCAATTCCGGTTGATAATGAAGTGTTTTTTGTACGTAGAAAAACTCAAAATTATAAAATTATAATTGCTATAACCTTGACCTTTGTTTTATCATATATTGTTCTGTATTATGCTACCCCTGCTGTCAATAAAACCGCTCCGGATTATCCTGTTTATCAGCAATCTGTTGAGATGCACAATATTAGTAATGTGTATTCATTTAAAACAACTGGCACAGGTGATGATACTTTAGAAAAGCTTTTTAAAAATTTACCCGGTTCTCAAAACTTAGTGAATGTTAAACCAAATAACGGAGAGCTATTTGTTGAATATTCTAACTCAGACGAGGGTTTTCAAAAACTTATTATTTATAATTCAACAGCTGCATTCGCATTAACTGACTGTCTTGAAAAAATTATTTTCTCCCATAATGGGAATGAAACGATTGTAACACGTGAAAAGACTGTAGCCGCTTGTGATAACTTTGAACGTATTTTAAATACAGGAGTATGGTACAGTGAAATAACAAGTATCATGAAAGATGATACTTTAGTGGATGCATATATACAGAAATTGAAAGATTGATTATTCGTTTATCAGTTATATATAAGGAGGAAAATAATGAAAAAAATTGTTTATCCTGTTTTGCTGGGTCTTATTTGTAGTTTATTGTGTAGCGCATGCTCTGTTAAGAGGATTTCTCCTGAGGTTACAGCATATGTTGTGGATAACGCTCAAAAAGTAATGAAAGAGCAGTCTCTTTCATATAAAGAGAATTCTCTTCAGATAAATCTTGCAAAAAATGAATATGAAGGTATGCAGTTTATCTTGAATAACGGCATGGAAGATTTTAAAGTAAAAGATGTCTCTGTCAGTAAACTTACACATGAAAACGGTAAAGACTTTATAGGAACGGATAGTATAACTGTTTATCGCCAGCATTATATGTATGTGGATATTCATTATTATACATATACCGGCTATCCTGATGGATACTATCCCGACGCTCTGATTGAAACAAAGTATGACTCTGAGATATACCCAGAAGGATTCCCGGTTACAAAAAATGAAAATCAAGGATATTGGATAACTGTTTATTCCGAGAAAAATCAAACAGCCGGTAATTATACCGGAGAAGTAACTGTTGTTACTGATAAAAAAACATTAACTATTCCTATTGAATGCAAGGTTTATGACTTTGAAATAAGTGAAGACGTGCATTTTAAGACATATTACGGATTGTTTGAAACAAACAATTACGAAGGTCAGATGGCCCAGTATTATGAATTCTTCAAAAAATACAGAATGAGCAGTTGGCGCCTTCCCATTGAAGATATGGCACCGGAAGAAAAATATTTAAATGCGGCACAGACTTATGCGACAGGTAGTGATATAACTTCTTATTTTGTTGACTTAAACGGAAGACGGGGATGGGTTGAAGATCCCGTATTTGGTAAGATCTACAGATTTCACAATGATTTTATTTCAATGACTAATAAACTTAACGCTATAACTCCGGGTAAGGTATATGCCTTAACTCATGATGAACCGGAACATAAAGGAAGTGCCGACCCGAATAGCGACGATTTCTGGGCAAAAGGTGTTGAGTGGTTTACAGGTGTGGCAAATAACGATCTACCTAATGTGAAAACCGTGATAACTCATGATAATAAATTACCTACATTTGGTTCTCCGGCAGGATTTATCAGATATACTCCTGATGTCTGGTGTATAAAACCCAGCAACACCGTTGAGGGGGATGCTGCCGATATGCATGCCAACGGTAAAGAACTATGGTGGTATACATGTAACTGGCCTGTGTATCCTGCTATGAACACTCATATAGACTCTGATCTTGTTGCCGCAAGGCTTTTAGCATGGATGGGCTTTGATTATAATATTGACGGGTATTTATGTTATGCTGCAACAATTATGGGTCGTGCAACAAACGCCGCTAACCCTGACCCCAATGTTTGGCAAAACCCTTATAACTATCTTGATGAAAACGGTGGGGGAGACCCTGCAGGAGATGGGTATGTTGTAATACAAGGTCGCGAAGGTGACGGAGTTATTAACCAAAATGTACCTGTTCCAACAATCCGACTCGAAGCTCTTCGTGACGGAATGGAAGATTATGAGTATCTATATAATTATAAACAAAAACTTAATAAAATAATTGCTGACCTTGGTATAGATCTTGATGCAAACGACGCAATGCAGATGTTTTATGATGCACTTTACAATGGTACAACTGATTTTGATTCAGATACTCAAAAATTCGTATTCACAAGAAACGACCTTGCACAAAAGATTTGTGAAGATGTTAATTTTGTGTACTATATTACAAGAGGTAATGAAAACTACGATTGCGGAAAACGTACTATTTATGTATATTCGGACGGAACTCAACCAGTAACAATCAACGGTAAGACAGTGCAAGGTGAAAATGGTAAATATTCATTAACAGTTGATATTGATGAGACAAAATATCGCAATGATTTTAATATTACAGTAGGTGACAAACAGGTTTCTGTTCATTGTTACCCAGATATTGTTTCAAAGTCTACTGTTCTTACAAATATAGATGATTTTAAAACACAAATAATAGAAGCAAATAAAAGAATGTCAGTATCTGTTGAAAACGGTAAGTTAATTGCTGATTTTACAAAAGACAGCAAGCGTGTAAATATCCCTTTTGAAGCATTGACCGGTGTTTCAGATTATACTCCGTATTCGCATATTCGAGTTAAAATGGAAACTGCGGATGGCAGTTATATCCCTGCCGGAGATATGACTTTTATGGCAAAGAGCGGTGCATCCACTACAGTGTCTTTTAAAGCCTGCCCGTCAGGTTCGGTTGTTGATATCCCCATAAACGACGAATTTCTTGACATATTAAAGCATTCACCTTTAAAATTGGTATTTTCATATGGTGTAAGCAATAATACTACAATATTAATTTCAGATATTAAGGCAATCTTTAAAGATGTTCAAATAATAAAATAATAAAAAACAGGTAGTTTTAGCTACCTGTTTTTTTAAAAAATATATTGACAAATTTCACATTTTATTGTACAATACTATTTATATAAAATAGTATTATTGATTGTAAATATGCCTATCTAAAAATAAAAAAGGAGTTTTATATGATAAGAATAGCAATAGTAGGTTATGGTAATTTAGGCAGGGGAGTAGAAGCTGCAATAAATCAAAATCCCGATATGGATCTTTTTGCGGTATTTACACGCCGCGCCCCCGAAACATTGAAAATAAAAACTAAAGGTGTTAATGTTTATAAAATAGAGGATATTGCAGAAATGAAGGATAAAATTGATGTTGCTATCCTTTGCGGGGGAAGTGCAACGGATTTACCGACCCAAACACCACAGATAACAAAGCTTGTAAACACAGTTGATAGCTTTGACACTCATGCAAAAATTCCCGAGCATTTTGCTGCTGTTGATTCTGCTGCAAAAGAAGGAAACACCGTTTCTGTTATATCCGTAGGTTGGGATCCGGGACTGTTTTCTGTTAATCGAGTATATGCTTCGTCTGTATTGCCCTGTGGTAATAATTATACTTTTTGGGGTAAAGGTGTAAGCCAAGGCCATTCAGACGCAATACGCCGTATAGACGGAGTTTTAGATGCAAAGCAATATACGATCCCGGTAAAAACAGCAATGGACGCTGTGCGCAATGGTGAAAATCCAGATCTTACAACTCGCCAAAAACACACACGTGAATGTTTTGTAGTCGCCGCTGAAGACGCTGACAGAGAAAAAATCGAACGTGAAATTAAAGAGATGCCTAATTATTTTGCAGATTATGATACAACTGTGCATTTTATTTCAAAAGAAGCGCTTGACCGTGACCATAGCGGAATTCCACATGGCGGGTTTGTTTTCCGCAGCGGTAAAACCGGATTTAATGGTGAAACAAGTCATATAATAGAATACTCATTAAAACTCGGCTCAAACCCTGAATTTACTTCAAGTGTTCTTCTAGCATACGCTCGTGCCGCATACCGTCTTTCACAAAAAGGCGAGTCTGGTGCAAAAACTGTTTTTGATATCGCCCCTGCAATGCTTAGCCCAATGAGTGGAGAAGAATTAAGAAAAGAAATGTTATAAAAGATTAAAGCGGAGAGAATAATATTCTCTTCGTTTTTTTATTTTATCATTAATAAATTATATATTTGTGCTAAAATATGCTTGACAAATAAAACTTAATCTGATATAATACAACTGTACTATGTGAAATAGTACAGATAATAGGGGGTGTATATATGATTTTAGCCGAAAAGCTTACCAAAAGCTTTGGTAAAAAAGAAGTACTTAAAAACTTGTGCTGTAGTATAGACAGCGGTTGTATTTACGGCCTTGTTGGAGCTAACGGTGCAGGCAAATCCACGTTTTTAAGGCTTTTAACAGGCGTTTATAAACCAAATGAAGGAACTGTTGAAATAGATAATAGTAACGTTTTTGATAATGCAAAAGTAAAACAGAAATTCTGTTTTGTTGCAGATGAGCTTTATTTTCCTACAGGAGCAACAGTTAGAAGCATAGGTAAAATGTATAAAACATTTTATCCTACATTCAGCCAAAGCTATTTTAATGAGAAATGTGCTTTACTGAATCTTCCGCTAAACGGGAAGCTTACAACCTTTTCCAAAGGTATGAAAAGGCAGGTTTCAATGATAGGTGCTTTATCCACTATGTGTGAGTATCTGTTTTTTGATGAAACATTTGACGGGCTTGATCCTGTTGTGCGGAATTTAATGAAAAGGCTTATTTGTGATGCAGTTGCCCAGAGAGGTGCGACGGTTGTTTTGACTTCACACAATCTACGTGAGCTTGAGGATATATGTGACCACCTGGGTGTTCTTTTCAAAGGCGGTATTTTATTTGAGGGTGATGTGAACAATATTAAAACAGGTGTTTGTAAAGTGCAGGTAGCATTTACAGAACCTATTGAAAATCTTGACCTTTCCGGCCTTGAAATTATGAACAAAACAACTCAGGGAAGTGTCTCCACTCTTGTTGTCAAGGGAGATATTGAAACAACGACGGAATATCTAAAGAAATTTTCTCCTGTGCTTTTAGAAGTTGTGGGCCTGACACTTGAAGAAGTGTTTATATATGAAATGGAGGTGCTGGGTTATGCGTTCCCCGAACTCGGTATTTAACGGAAAATATTTTACATATTCACTTTTACGTATTTTACCCTATGGTGCAATAATGGCAGCAATTTTATCACTTTTTGATGTTCTATTTTTCGGTGTTAATAAAGCTTTTTTCGGTGGTGCAGGGTTGAATGCCGATGCGTTAAGCGGGTGTGCGCCGTTTTTTCTGGTTATAATGCCTGTTTTAATTGCAATAGGGCTTTTTAATTTTTTACATAAACAGAAAAAATCAGACTTTTTTGGCTCTATGCCTATAAAACGAACATCTTTGTTTTTAACAAATATTGTTGTAGGAGTTGTTTTAATTGCATCGATACTACTTGTAAACCTTTTAACAATGTCTGTTATTGTTAAAACTGTTTATCCTGGTGCTGCAGCTGCTTTTCCCGCTTTTATATATTCATATTTTGCAATGCTTGCGGGTTGGCTTGCTGTTTTTAGTATAGCTTCTTTTTGTGCGACTTTAACCGGCGGTATAATTTCTCAGCTTGCACTTACAGCCCTTGTTTTATATTTGCCTACAGCTCTCGCGGTTATATTTCAATATCCTGTTTTAAATTTACTTTCCAACTCTTCCTATGCTTTAAACGGTTCTGTACATATAAATACTTTGACAGAAAACAGTTTGTTTTTCTTCCCGTCTTTTTACACAAGTTTTAATTCAAGTTCTTCTGCATTCGGGATGCTTTTTGGTGTAGGAGCTTCGCAAAGTACAAATATATATACTGAAATTTGGCGTATTGCGTATAACTTTTTACTGTTTATAGTATTTTCTGCAGTTGGTGCATTATTTATGAAAAAACGCGCCTTTGAAACAGCTGAAAGACCCTTTGTTAAAGAAATTTTTACAGATATAGTTCTGGGCCTTATGTTTTTCCCATTTGCTTTTATTGCCGTGGCAACAGCCTCGGATACAATTATTATTATAGGGCTTGTAATAATATTCTTCTTTATAGCATCACTTGTTTTACGTAAAGGGTTTCGCAAAATATGGCGTGCTGCAATTTCCCTTACTATATGTATGATAGTAGCAGTTTCATCTTATTTTATACTTGATTTTATACGTATGTCATATGATAAAAACAATCCTTTTGAGAAGAATATAGTTTTTTCTGACATTTCCCAAGCAGAAATTTATATAGCTCCTCTTGATGTAGTCGGAAGCAAGTGTGTTCCTGTTAAAGTGAATGCTAAAACGCTTAATGATATTTTATCGGCATTTGATTCAAATGTAAATAATGAATATTACAATAATTATAATAATAACGGCATTAAAACATTGATAAAAACATCTGACGGAAAATCATATACAGGTTATTTTGATATTAGCCAGTCAGGTTTAAATAAGTTGTATTCATATATTGAAAAAAATCCTGAAATTCTGGAAAAACTTGAGTCGGTTGTACAAAAACCCTCTCTTTGCCTCAGCGTTACTTCCTCAAGTGGGAATATATCTCTGGAAAAGCCTTCTTCAGAAAAGGTTAATAATATTCTTGCAGAGCGTCGAAAAATTTCGGTTTCCGAACGTTATTCAAGACTTGAAAAGTATTCTAATTTGGGAAATTACAGTCGTATATCCTCGATGTTCTACAATGGTTATAACGGTGACGAAAATATGGAAGTTATAAATTATCGTTATTATAACGGAATGTATTTTTATGATTATTATTCTTTTGAAGATGTTGCTGTAAACAAAGATGTAGTAGAAAAAATTGAGAAAGTGTCAAATAAATATAATATTGATTGGAAATCTTTATCGTCGGAAAGCCTATCTGCATCGTTTATCGGAGATATGTTCCCCGGAGATTCAGAGCGATCTGAGATGTTTAAACTTGCAGTTTCAGGTGCTGTTTCATTATATGGTAATGAGATTTTTAACGATATTAAAAAAGCTGAAAATCGCTATACCGAGTTTAATGATCTTGTTTGCCTTAATATAAGGCTTGTAGGTAATAGCTATAACCAGGTCATAAAACCTATACGTCTGTTTGTTGATTACAGTGATTTTATTGAAAAATATGTTGATATAGTTCAGGAACAGTCATTAAATATGTTAAATAGCTATAATAATGATAAATATATGCACGATTTAGCTTTATATAAATCTGCTTATGATTACGAAACTGTTTTTATAACGGAAGTTGATGACTTTGTAAAGCTTATTTCAGAGAAACCGGAGCTAATTGTTTCATATAAAAGCTCTAAAGAAGCTCTTGCAGATGGATATTATAGAATAATGTTAAATGAAGGTAATAACGGTGTTACTTTATTCATTAAAAATGATGCGCGTATAAACGAATTAATTACTGAGTCCAAAACATATAAGGATTAGGATATACTGAAAATGAAGAACAGAGAATTTAAAAAACTGTTTATATTCACAGGCTCGGCCGCGATATTAATTGCGGCCGTAAATGTGCTTGTGTATGTTTTTGTAAATAGATTAGACCCTACGGTTGGATTTAATGCAGAAGTGTTATCCGGAATAACACGTTACCTAATGGTTATTTTACCTATTGGCCTCTCATTTATAACAGCAAAACATATTACTAATTTAAAAGAATATGTAAAAAGTTTTATTTGGGGTTCTTGTTCAATATTAACTATATTGTTAGTACACTTAATTTCTATGGTATTAATAGTTCAGCTTGCTTACCCTGATGCAATTACTGTACCTTTGGCATACGTATATTCGTTTTTTTCTATGTTAGCTGGGTTTTTAACAGTTTATGCTGCGTCATTATTGGCAGCTGCTTTATTTGATAATGCTTTTAAACGTTTGTCAACGTTAATATTAATTTTATTTTTACCTACGGCACTTTCACTTGTTTTCCAGTTTCCTATATATGAAACTCTTATTCAGAATTCGGTAGCGGGGAGCGGAATTGTCAGTATTAATGCTTCTGCTTCGGGAGGGCTTTTTACATTTCCGTCTTTTTATACTTTCAGCGGCACGAACTTATCTGTTTCTCAAATATTTTCAGGCCCTACAGGCTTGACAAATATATGCAATATAGTGTATAATTACATATTGACGGTTTCATTCTTTTCGCTGGGGTTTTTTATTACTGTGAAAAAGATCAAACTTGATAAATATGAACTATGTACAGATATAATATGCGTACTGATGTTTTTCCCTGTAATGTTCGTTTCAATGGTTGCCGCAGGAGAAAGTTTTATATCGGTAATAGCTGCAATAGTATTATATGTTCTTATCGTTTTTTTACTTAGGGGATCGTTTACTTTTGCTCTACGGAATGTAATGTCACTTGCTCTTTGTTCAGCTATAGCTTGTGGGACATATTTCGGTCTTTTAGCTTTAAAAAGGCATTCACAATCCTTTATTGAATATTCATATAATCAAATTGAAAGTCTTACGGCGTATGTCCCGTCACCTGATCTTATTTGTACCGAAAAGGGCTTGACTAAGCTTTATGAAGTTAAAATAACAGATAAAAATATAATTTCTTCTGTTCTTAAAACTGATAGATATCAAAGTGAATCCCAGCGTGGCAATATGCCATATGATGATTTAAAGATAGTTTTAAAAACATCTGACGGCGAAAGGTATGAAACTTTTTTTGATCTTACAAATGATGCTGCGCAAGCTTTATATAGTTATATTGATACACAACCAGATGTTCTTGAACAGTTTGAACAGATTCGTAAAAAGCCTATAGTGGCTTCTTGTCTGAGAAACAACGATGGTGCTGTTTCTGTTTTCAATTCAGAGCAGGTAGACATTTCAGCTTTTAGAACAGAACAAAAATCTTTTGAGCGGCTTTTGCAAACTGAAAAGCTGAAAAGTGAGATAGCCTCAAGTCTTGCACGTTATTACCTTGGATATGAACCATATGTGCAAAAGTCTTATGAAAACTCCGTTATTGCTGTTTACCGCTATTTTGATGGGAGTTATTACGTTGAATATAACGTGTACCCCGGAAAGGAGGCGGATTCAGATGTTCAGTATTGACACCCAAAGTCGTATTCCAGTATGGGAACAGCTTGTAAAATCAGTTGAAAAATATATACGAATCGGTATATTATTACCAGGTGATAAACTCCCTTCTGTTCGAGAACTTACACAACAAACAGGAATTAACCCAAACACAGTTCAAAAAGCAATGAATGATTTGTCTATGAGGGGAATAATAAATTCAGTTAGCGGCAGAGGCTCCTTTGTCAGCGACGATGCAGGGTTGATTTTGCTTGAAAAGGCTGAGAAACGGCTTCCCGAACTTGCCGCACTGGTACAGGAACTTTCTGCTTCGGGAATAAGTTTTGAGAAAATAGAAAAAACAGTGCGGGATTCTGTTAAAAAATAGGGAAATAGTCTATATAAGAAATGGGATGAATTCTTGAAAACAAATAAATCTGTATTTAAAATTATAAATTATATAATCGTTGCACTTTCAGCGATAATACTTGTCGGAATTGTTTTATTTGTAGACGGTATTGACAGCTTTGTTAATGTTTTTAAAAACACGAATTTTGCTTGGCTATTATGTGGAGCGGTTTTAATGTTTGTATATTGGCTTTGCGAAGCCGGAGCCCTACATGTTGCTGTTTTAAGTGTTAACAAGCCGTTTAATTTTGGGAAAACATTAAAAGCCACGATTTTGGGACAGTATTATAACTGCATAACACCTTCTGCTTCAGGTGGCCAGCCCATGCAAGCATACTATCTTTATAATTCAGGGATGCCTGTCGGAGCTGCTTCATCTGCACTTTTAGTAAGATTTATTGTATTTCAATGTGCTTTAACTGTTTATTGTGCGGTTGTCTTGATCTTTCGTTATCCGTTTTTTGCTGCAAATATTTCCGGCTTCAGTGCACTTGTATTTGTAGGATTTGCAGTTAATTCTATAATAGTTTTATTTATGCTCGGTATCTCTTTTGCTCCTAAAACCGTATTGAGGTTTTTCCGTTTTCTTGTTAAAGTTTTTGCAAAAATACGTTTAATAAAAAATAAAGACGAGATGCTTTTACGAGTAGAATATGAAGTTGATAAATTTTATTTAAGCTTAAAAACTATGCAGTGTAATATTTGGGCTTTCGTTAAAATGGTTTTATTTTCATTTTTGCAGATGACAGTATATTTTCTTGTTCCTTTATTTGTTATATTCGCACTCGGAGTTACGGCTAATCCACTTTTAGTCATCTCCTGCAGTGCATGTGTTTTAATGATTTCTTCATTCGTTCCGTTGCCTGGAGCGGCTGGTGGTGCTGAAGGCAGCTTCCTTGTTTTTTTTGGACTTTTTAGCTTAGGAAACAAAATCTCCGCTGCAATTTTGCTTTGGCGAATATTAACATTTTATATGCCTATCCTTGTTGGTATATTTTTTGCTCAAAAAATAGGCGGTGCACGTGAAAGGGAAGAAAAGGTAAGGTTAGCGCAAATGCAGGAGGAATCTTTCCTAATTAACGAATCAAAGTCTAATAAAGATAATTAATAGCTACCGAATAAACCGGATTTTTAGTTTGTTCGGTAGTATCATAAATAAAAATTTATATATTTTAATTATATGCTAAAATATTGTACATAAGAGAAGGTTTTGATTTTTGAAAACGAAAAAATCAATAATTAATATTATTAATTATTTTATAATCGCATTATCTGCAGTGATACTGATAAGTTTTGTTTTGTTTGATTGTGGTATAAGCGGATTTGTCAGCGTTTTTCAAAATATTAATTTCCCATGGGTCGTATGCGGAATTTTACTTATGCTCTTATTTTGGGGCTTGGAGGCAAGCTCTTTACACGTTGCTGTTCTGAGTGTACATAAGCCGTTTCGATTTCGCAATACATTTAAAACAACAATTTTAGGCCAGTATTATAACAGTATAACACCGCCTATTGTAGGTGGTCAGCCTATGCAGGCTTATTATTTATATAATTCCGGGGTTCCTGTAGGTGCGGCATCTTCAGCACTTCTTGTTCACTTTCTTGTGTATCAATGTTCTTTAACTTTATATTCTACTGTAGTTATTATTTTACGCTATTCGTTTTTTGCTGAAAAAATCCCTGGTTTTAGTGCTCTTATCTTTGTTGGTTTTGCTGTTAATGCAGCCTTGGTTTTACTTATACTCGGTGTTGCTTTTACTCCGAAGCTTGTTTTAAAGTTTTTTAGACTTATCATAGGCGCCCTTACAAAAATACGGTTAATAAAAGACAAAGAGAAAGCACTTCTACGCGTGGAATTTGAGATTGATAAATTCTACCAGAGTTTAAAGGCGATGAAATACGATGTTAAGTCATTAATTAAAATGGTTTTACTTTCGCTTTTGCAGATGACTGTTTATTTCATGGTTCCGTATTGTGTTCTGGCAGCGTTCGGTGTGTATGCAAATCCACTTGTCCTTATTCCGTGCAGTCTTTGTGTTTTGCTTATTTCATCTTTCGTTCCGTTGCCGGGAGCTGCAGGCGGAGCTGAAGGTAGTTTCCTTCTTTTTTTCGGGTTGTTTGGTTTAGATAATAAAATGTCGGCTGCTATACTCCTTTGGCGAATATTGACACTTTATATGCCTATAATTATTGGGATATTTTTTGCCCAACGAATAGGCGGAGCACGTGAGAGAGAAGAAAAAGCAAAATTAATAAATAAAGCAAAAATTATTGAGGAGATTGAAACGCATAATGATAATTGATACGCACACACATATTTACCCTGACAAAATAGCTAATAAAGCAACAGAAGCGATAGGTACATTTTATGATATACCCATGCAGAACGTAGGCACGACAGAAACTCTTTTAAAAGCATTGGATGAAGCCAATATTGAAAAATCATTTATTTTAAGCACCGCAACAACTCCGAAACAAGTACGTTCTATAAACGAATTTGTTATTTCTGTAAAAGAATCCAACCCTGATCGTTTTATTGCATTCGGGACTGTTCATCCTGATATGGCTGAACCTGAACACGAGATAGACTTTATTCGTCACAACGGTGTCGTAGGCCTTAAATTTCATCATGATTTTCTTAAAATTGCGGTTGATGATAAACGGATGGATAGAATTTATGATTATGCCTCCCAAACCCGGACGCCTATTATTTTCCATGCAGGGGATAAACGTTATCATTACACAAACCCTGCTCAGTTTTTGGCAGTCACAAAGCGCTTTCCTAAACTTATGGGCATAGCGGCTCATTTTGGCGGTTATAGTGAATGGACTGAAGCTTACGATCTTTTATGTGACACTAATTTATGGTTTGATACTTCCAGCTCTTTTTTTGAAATAAATAAAGAACTTGCTAAAAATATTATTTCAAAACACGGTTCAGAAAAAATATTCTTTGCTTCTGATTTTCCAATGTGGAAGCCTAAAGATGAACTTCAGCGTTTTTATGAATTAGGGCTTACAGATGAAGTAAACGAACAAATATTATATAAAAATGCAGAAAATTTCCTTTCCGACCTTAATTGACATTATTCTATAATAAAAGGTGCTACACTATATGTGTAGCACCTTTTTGCATTAAATATTATTATAAAATTTAATAGGATGTGTAATATATGAAACAAAAAACACTTTTCATCAATATTTTACTTATAGTTCTTGTATTTTCTCTTTACATAGGCAGTGCGGTCTTTATGTCTTTTCCTGAAATTACGCCTGAACAGCAAGCATCAGTCGAAGTAGACAGCCAACACAAGGAAGATGTAGTTGAGCCTAAAAAGGAAACAAATGAAGATGGAATAGAACGCTATGATGAAGAACCTGAAAGAGAAGGAGAAGTCTCTCCAAGAAGTACGTACAGTCTTTCGCTCCCGTCTGTTATTCGAAGTGATCAAATGCTTTCAAACACACTTAAAAAAACGGACAAGCAACCATATTCATATTTTGATGATGCATTGTTTATCGGTGACAGCGTTGGTATCGGTTTACAAAATTATGTTACAGAAAAACGCAAAACTGATAAGAGTTTTATGGGTAAAGCACGGTTTTTATGTGTAGGAAGTTATGGCGTTTATGAAGCTACCCGAAGCCCGGATGATGAAAAAAGTATTCATAAAATAATTGGCGGAGAGAAAAAACCTCCTTCATATTTTATAAAAGAATACAACTCTTCAAAAGTATTTATATGCCTTGGATTAAACGATGTAGGTCTTTATTCTAAAAAAGAATATATTGAAAACTATCTTAACCTTGTAACAAATATACGTGAAGCTGCACCGGATGTTCAAATAATAATACAAAGCATTACTCCAGTAACGTTGTATGGCGAACGACGTACGCTTTATAACTCAAAAATTGATGAGTATAACGAAGCCCTCGCGGAGTTTTCTGCAACAAACGGATGTTTCTTTGCTGATATAGGCCTTATGCTTAAGGACAAAGCAGGGTACCTTGCAGCACAACTTTCTTCAGACGATTATTGCCATTTGGAAACCGAAGCCTATGATATTTGGATCGATTATCTTTTAACACATGCAGTAGGATTATAAATAAATATCGGAGGATGTATATGAAAAAGCTTTTAATCTTATTAATACCACTTTTTATTATGTGTTCTTGCTCAAAAAGTGTAGATGCTACAGATCTTACGGCTCTAAAATCAAGGCTTCCGGAGGTTGGTGAAAATAAGAATTTTATTAAACTGTCTGTAGGTGAAGCTTTGAATTATTTTAATTTTAAAGAGGAAGATATTGAGGAATACTTGATATATATAAGCCGAGACGGCGCAATAGCTGACGAGGTTGTTATTATAAAAGCTGTTAATAATGAGGCTGCATCACGAGTTTTTAATGCTCTGCGCGATCGTTTCGAAGAAAAAAAGAATTCTTTTCAAAATTATGTCCCGGCAGAGTATGATAAAATATGCCGTTCCAGGGTAGAACAAAGCGGTCTTTATTGTTATTATGCAATTTCAGATATACAGGATTCTTATGAGGCGGTTTTTAATATGGCATTTTAATATAACTTAATACATTGACGAGGGGCTGTATCTCAATTTTTCATAGTGATACAGCCCCTGAAAAATATGAAGAAATTGATCATCTTAGTAATAATTAAACTATTGACAAATTTATATGAAAATAGTATAATGTTTCTAAGGATGTGATAAAATGGACACTATGTCTTTTGTTTGGGTTGGTAATACTGTTTTTGAAGAAACTGTTCTACCTTTGCGAAAAAAAGGGCAAATAATTCATAAGATGATGTACCCTGTAACAAAAATTATTTCTGTTACAAGTTATGATAGAAAAGTAAGATACGAAGAGGGCAGAGATTTCCTTATCATTAACGGCGACTTTGTTATTCCTGAAAGCACTACCATGAATATTATGCCTTATTCCGTTTATAATTTCCCCGAAAAGCCTGAGGGGCTTCCGATACCATGTAAATATGGCGGATACCTTTTTTATACAGAGGGGACTGCAATCGTTGATAAACAATATCGTATAACATATGTACATGAACCTTCTGATTTTTATTTACCCAAAAAACAATCGGAAAGGCTTCCTCGCTTTAAGCAAAAACTTAAAAACGGCGAACCTGTAACTGTTGCGTTTTTCGGCGACAGTATCAGTGTTGGATGTAATTCCAGTAAGATATTAGGTATTGAACCTTTTATAGACACTTGGGCTGTTCAGGTTTCTGGTAAAATTGAAGAAAAATACGGCAGTAAAGTTAAAATGATAAATCATTCTCAAGGCGGTACAACCTGCGGTTGGGGAGCGGAAAATGCGGGACCGATGTTTAGCGGCGATAAACTTGACCTTGCAATAATTAACTTCGGTATGAATGACGGCGCAGGGCTTTCAGTTGATAAATATATTGAAAACCTTCGTTCAATAGCTAACACGTTCAAAAAAGAATGTTTTGACTGTGAAATTATGTTTGTTGCACCCTCACAACCTAATCCCCTTGCCGATGATGCCCAGTATCATCGCGATCGTGCACCGCATTTATATCCTCTTTCGGATGAATTCGGGCTTGATGCTGCAGTCGCTCCTATGAATGTATTTCATAATAAAATATTAGAACGTAAGACATATGCCGATATGACAGCTAACAATATTAATCATCCAAATGATTTTTTGGCCGGACTTTACGGGCAAATAGTTTTTTATACTCTTGAGCCATGATTAAAATAACTCTGGCACCCTTGGCTGGTGTGACTGACAGAGCTTTTCGTAATATTTGCCGCTGTTTCGGGGCAGATTTTGCTACAACAGAAATGGTAAGTGCTAAGGGGCTCTATTATGGTGATAAAAAATCCTCAGAATTAATGGATATTTCACATGACAACGGCAGAGCGGCTATTCAACTCTTTGGTTCGGAACCGGAGATTATGGCTTTTGCCGTCTCTGAAGCTGTGAAGCGTAAGCCCTCATCGATTGACATAAATATGGGATGCCCTATGCCTAAAATTGTTAATAACGGTGATGGAAGTGCTTTAATGAAAGATATAAAAAAAGCCGAGAGCGTTATAAAAGCAGCGGTCAATGCCGGTGATGTCCCGATAAGTGTAAAGTTTCGCAGCGGATATGATAGCCAAAGTATAAATGCCGTGGAGTTTGCTCAAATGTGTGAAAGTGCCGGGGCATCTTCAATTTGTATTCATCCCCGCACACGAGAGCAACTTTATACAGGTACGGCAGATTATACTATAATTGCAGCTGTAAAGAACGCCGTGAAAATTCCGGTTGTCGGTAACGGCGATATTTTTACGCCGAAAGATGCAGAAAAAATGCTGGAGCAAACAGGCTGTGACAGTATTTCCGTTGCACGCGGGGCGCTGGGAAACCCGTTTATTTTCACTCAAATAAAGCAATATCTGGGAAAAGGTAGTTTTTCACAATTTACAGCTGAAGAACGTTTAAATGCTGCTCTTTCTCAGGCACGAGAAATGTGTGAATATAAACCGGAACGAATAGCGGTCCCTGAAATGCGTAAGCATATGGCATGGTATATAAAAGGTATGTATGGTGCGGCAAAGTATAAAAACCGTATATTTGAGGCTAAAACAATGGCTCAAATTACTGATATAGTTAATGAAATGATGAATTTATAAGCCAAAGAAAAGGATGCGGTAATTTAATATTCGCGTGGTTTAGAAAATGATTGATAAAAT
This sequence comes from Clostridiales bacterium, assembly GCA_003343705.1. Taxonomy (GTDB): domain Bacteria; phylum Bacillota; class Clostridia; order Oscillospirales; family UBA644; genus QAKR01. The sequence goes on from QAKR01000018.1 coordinate 21,994, forward strand.
AAAAATAAAAAAATATGCAGCACAAAATAAAGAAGAAGTTTTTCGTATCGTATATTCGGTTTTACGCAACGACTCTGCTTTTGACGTTGCAGAGGATGTTTTTGCGCAGATTTATAAAAATGGTATTATTCCTAAAGATATTGCTCATTTTGCGTATGATTTTGCACATAAATTTCAGTTGGATTTTTCATCTGAACATTTGAATGAAATTATTGTTGATGAAGCAGAGTTGCGGGCAGATGATATAAAAAAATCTGTAGCAGCGTTGCCGGCTCAAACAGGCGAAATTGTATGTTTTTGTGATATGTTCGGGTATTCTTATGAAAAAGTTTCTGCAATAACAGGACTTTCAACTGAAATTATTAGTGCACGGCTTGATAAAGGCCGCAAAAGCGTTAGAAATGTTTTGATGCGTAAGTGGGAATTTCGTATGCGAAAAAATCCTACCACCAGAGATTGTGCTAATATTATCGAATATATAAATGAAGTTATAAACGGTACAGCTTCTGATGAAATACGTGAGATGTTCTTTGATCATTTGGCTAGCTGTGAAGTGTGTCGAAAAGAGTATGATATAGCTATAATGCTTCATACTGCCCTTGCAAATGTTGCCCCGTCTATCAGCCCTGAATTTGTAAGCCAAGTTGTAGATTCGGTAGAAATCATTTCAAAGGAAAGACCGTCTTTCATAATTAAAAATAAAAAAACATTAATAATTACGGCTATCGCTGTTGTACTGTTGATATCAACTATAATTACAGCTGTCGTCGTTAATAAAAATAACGTTGATCCACAGGTTTCTACCGGCGTTTCATACGAAAGCGATACAGACATAATAAATTCATTTACTAAAAAAATAACACAGGATGCAGGAACAAGTAAAAACTCTTGGACTGCGACTGAATTTATAAAAATATCCGGTTATGATCCGCAAAATTATAAATATGTTGCACTCTTAGAGCTGACAAATGACACGCCGTTAGGGGTTTCATCCTATGTTAATTATATTCCTCAAAGCCAAAAAAACGGTGTAGCTTTTTATAAGACTACACTTCCATCTTCGGAATTGTTTACAATTTGCGGTAAGTATCTTAAAAAAGGTTGCGTTTTAACAAATTCTGATGGGGCAGAAGGACTTATTGCCGTTATTTGCGATAATTATTAAAAGAGGGTGAAAAGTATGAACTATACAATACGAGAAGCAATAGAAAGTGATGCACAACGAATAGAAGGGCTTCTGTATACAATTGCCGAACTGCACAGGCAGATTCGGCCTGATTTATTTAAACAAGCTTGTAGTAAATATAATATTAAAGATTTACACGAAAAATTTATGAACCCTCAAGAGAAAATATTTGTTGCAGCCGATGAAAGGAATATTGTTTTGGGCTATGTATTTTGCATTATCCAAGAATATATAGGCAATAACGTTTTAACCGACCATAAAACGCTTTATATAGATGATCTATGCGTTGATAAGAATGCAAGAGGTTTCGGGGTGGCGACAGCGTTGATGGATAGAGCTGTTAGTTACGCAAGAGAAATAGCCTGTCATAATATAACATTAAATGTATGGACAGGAAATTCTGCAGCAGAGCGGTTTTATGAGAAATATGGTTTGAAAACACAAAGCAAACACTTGGAAATGGTTTTATCTTGATTGTCTTTATAATCCTGGAATTAATAACATCTTAATATAAAAATATAAAAAAATTGCTTAATTTGACCATTATTATATAAATATTTAGTTTATAATGTATGATGATAAGTTTCGGATTATCAATAAAAAATCTTTGCACCCCAACAAATAAACCTAAAATATAAAAAGCCGCAAAGCGGTTTCATTTTGGTTTTTTTTGCAGGTGATATGATAAATATAATAAGTACAGTGGAGGATAAATATGAGAAAAACAAAAATAGTCTGTACTCTTGGGCCTGCATCAAACACACCGGAAAAACTCAGAAGTCTTATTCTGGCAGGTATGGATGTTGCACGATTCAATTTTTCACATTCAACACATGAACAGCACAAAGCACTTTTTGATACCTTTGTTAAAGTTCGTGATGAAATAGGCAAACCGGTTCCAACGTTATTGGATACAAAAGGTCCGGAAATTCGTCTTAAAAAATTTAAAAATGGTTCAGCTGAGTTGAATTCCGGTGATAAATTTATACTTACAACAGATGATGTGGAAGGGGATAACACTCGCTGTTCAATAACATATGAAGGTCTGCCCGGAGATGTGGCCATCGATTCAAGAATACTTATTGACGACGGGCTTATTGAACTTAAAGTCGAAAAAATCACACCTAAAGATATCTTTTGCCGTGTTATAAACGGAGGAATCATAAGCGATAAAAAGGGGATAAACGTTCCCGATGTTCGCCTTTCTTTGCCATTTATAAGTGCACAGGACAAAAGTGATATTATCTTTGGTATAAAAACAGGGTTTGATTTTATTGCAGCATCTTTTACTCGTTCGGCTCAAGATATAGTCGAAATCAGAGAAATACTTGAAAGCGAAAATAATCACGATATAAAAATAATTGCAAAAATCGAAAATATGGAAGGCGTTAGAAACGCTGATGAGATAATTCGTGTTGCAGACGGAATTATGGTTGCCCGCGGCGACTTGGGTGTTGAAATCCCACTTGAAGATATCCCTGTAATACAAAAAAAACTTATTCAAAAGGTGTACAAGGCTGGTAAGCAATCAATAACTGCAACTCAAATGTTAGACAGCATGATTAAAAACCCTCGTCCCACCCGTGCGGAAGCAACAGACGTTGCAAATGCCATATATGATGGCACATCGGCTATAATGCTTTCAGGGGAGACGGCAATGGGGGCTTATCCTCTTGAAGCTGTTACCACAATGGCGCGTATTGCAGAAAGAACTGAAAGCGATATTGATTATGCAAAAATTTTGCGTGGGAGAACATTCCCGGAAGGTTTTGATGTCACAAACGCTATTTCACATGCGACCTGCACAACTGCCCATGATCTTAATGCAGCCGCTATTATTACAGTAACAAAATCAGGGCAGACAGCGAAAGAAATTTCCAAGTTCCGCCCACAATCTCCTATTATCGCATTTACCCCATCCAATCGTGTTTGTCGCCAAATGAATATGTCCTGGGGTGTCATACCTCTTACTTTGGATGAAGTTGATAACACCGACGATTTATTTAGCAATAGCGTTGAAAAAGCTCAGAATGCAGGGCTTTTGCACAGTGGTGATTTGGTTGTTATTACTGCAGGTGTTCCTCTTAAAATTTCCGGAACTACAAACTTATTAAAAGTTCATATTGTAGGGAAAATCCTTGTTTCAGGTAATGGTGTTAATAAAGATTCGGTTTGCGCAAAGCTTTGTGTGTGTAAAACAGAAAAAGAAGTCTTTGAAAAATTTGAGGACGGCGATATTCTTGTTGTTCCTCAGACATCAAATGCAATTATGGATGTTCTTAGAAGAGCTTCCGGTATTGTCACCGAGCAGGACGGTCTTAACTCTCATGCTGCAATAGTCGGTCTTACCTTAGACATTCCTGTTATAGTCGGCGCAAGTAACGCAACACAAATTCTTAAAAGCGGTGTTACTGTAAATCTGGACGGCACAAGCGCAACAGTTTGCAGTGTAAGCGCAGAAAGAAAATAAAGTTGTTTTTTTCTAGTAATTATCATATAAAAGAAGAAAAGCTCGATTTACGGGCTTTTCTTCTTTTTACTAAATATTATTAAATAAAGTTTTAAACCTTTTTATCTTAAAAATTCTCTGCCATAAGCATCTGCTGCCATAATAGCTGCAAATGTTGATTCAGGTGTTACTTCAAACGGCATATTATGAAGGGTATCGTTTTCAGAACATGCAGCTTGTGCAACTGCCATTATTTTTTCCGGCGTTGCTTGTTTTATACCAAGTTCTTCAAGTGTTACAGGTAATCCCACATCTACACAAAATTCTATAACTTCAAATAGTTCATCCTCTGTAACATCTTCAAGTACAAGTTGTACAATGGTTCCGAATGCAACCTTTTCACCGTGGTACATATGATGACATTCTTCAAGGACGGTAAATCCGTTGTGTATAGCATGTGCGCCTGCAAGACCGCCGCTTTCAAAACCTATACCCGAAAGAAGTGTATTTGCTTCTATGATTTTTTCAACAGGCTGTGTGCACACACCGGCTTCAAGGGCTGTTTTTGCTTTACGTCCTTCATCCATAAGTGTATTAAAGCAAAGCTCTGCAAGAGCCATCCCTGCCAAGGTTGCTTTACCGCCTCCAGCACAGGTTGTAGCATCTTTTCTAAGACATGCTCTTGCTTCAAAATAAGTTGCCAAAGCGTCTCCCATACCTGAAACAGTTAATCTTACAGGTGATTTTGCAATAATATCAGTGTCCATAAGAACCATATTAGGATTAGCTGAGAGAAACAAATATTCTTCAAATACTCCGTCATCTGTGTATATAACAGAAAGGGCACTGCACGGGGCATCTGTTGATGCAATTGTAGGGCAGATTATTACAGGCGTATTTTTATAATAAGCAACAGCCTTGGCCGTATCAAAAATTTTACCTCCGCCTATTCCTATAACCATGTCGCAATTTTCTTTTTCCATTACAGCAATCAAACGATTTATTTCATTTTTACTGCATTCACCGTTGAAATAATCGAAAGTAAGCTTGCAGCCTGTGCCTTTGGCACTGTCTTCTATATCCTTTCCTATGCGTTTGTAACCACCGCCGCTTATAAGCACGAGAGCGTTTTTCCCGAATTTTTCGGCATAAGACCCCAGCTTTTTTAATTCGCCTGCCCCTTGAACATATTTTGAGGGGCTGTATAATATTTTTGACATATCAATGTCCTCCTTAAATTGAAATATACCTACTATTTTAAACCTAAGATGATTATATCCGTTCAGATAAAATATTATAGCTTTATTTTTTTCATATATAGTATACTACAAAATAAAAAGAATATAAAATGTATATAATTCATATTGGTATATAGATATCGATATAAATATATAGATATCTACTTATAAAAAACCGCCCGAGAAATCTCTCGGGCGGTTTTTCTTATATGTTGTTAAACTCTTTTAATTCCGAAAACTTCATCAAGCATTTTTACAGCCTTGCCGTAATCGCTTCCGGCAATAAGACAGGAGATTGATGTTTCCGATGTTGTTATAAGCTTAATTTGTGTGTTGTATTGTTTGAAAGCGGTGAAAACAGACGCTGAAACACCCCAAATATTACGCATTCTCTCACCTTCGAAGGTGAAAATTACGTTTTCGGCATTTACATCTGTGCGTATGTCTTCAAATCTTTCTTTAATTCGTCCAATAGTTTTTAAAACGGCTGTCATATCACTATCTTTAGCTGAAAATGAAACAGTTGCTTTAGTTGTCAGCGAGGGCGTAAGTGATATCATATCAACGTTTATTTCCTCCGCTGCAAGGCATGTAAAAAGCTCTGAAACGGCTTCAGTTGTATTTGGTAAATTATAAACGGAAACAAGAGTCACGTCGTTTTCCGTAACTATGTTAGATACAAGCTCTTTTACCTTTGAATTCATTTATTTTCCAACCTTTCCTTAATCAAGTCTTCCATTGAATAAATTCCGGTTCTTTTCTCGCTTATGAATCTTGCCGCCTCAAGTGCCCCGTTTGCAAATATTCTTCGGGACATAGCAGAGTGCGATATAGTTATAATTTCATCGTCGCCGGCAAAAATAACATCATGTTCACCAACTATTGTGCCGCCTCGTACGGACGAAAAACCTATATCCATTTTATTACGCTTTTGCCTTACACTATGACGATCGTAAATGTAATCAAATTCCTCATCAACGCTTTTAGAAGCAGCGTCAGCAAGCATTATTGCAGTTCCGGACGGGGCGTCAAGTTTACGGTTGTGGTGTTTTTCGACTATTTCGATATCGTATGTCTTATAAAGTGTTGGAACGGCTTTTTTCAAAAGCTCACAAATAAGGTTTATACCAAGGGACATATTTGCGGAAACGAAAAGGGGAATATTATCCGCTGCAACGTCCATACGTTTATAAGCTTCTTTTGAGAGACCTGTTGTTGCGACAACCGTCGGAACTTTATATTTTGTTGCATAGGTTAAAACATCATCGAAAAGCGATGGATGGGAAAAGTCTATAAGGCAGTCAACTGCAAATGTAACATTTTCAAGGGATCGGTAAATTGTAAGCCCTTCGCCGTCGCCTGCAATATCTACTCCTGCTATTATCTCAATGTCATCGAAAGCCTTTGCGCATTCGCGTATCATTTTGCCCATAAAACCACATGCGCCTGTAATGAGGATTTTTTTCATATTTAAACTTCCTTATATGTGTTATTGTTGTTAAAATCCGTATTCCTTTAGAATATTTTTAAGCTTTATGAAGTTTTCCTCAGTCATATCTGTAAGAGGAAGCCTTAGATGACCCACATCAATACCAATAATATTCTGTGCTGTTTTAACCGGAATAGGATTGGTTTCCATAAACAACGCATCAACAAGCTTTATAAGCTTTGTTTGTAATGCTGCGCTTTCCGCAACTTTTCCGTTGAAAAAAAGCTCACATATATCATGTGTTTGGCGGGGAACTATATTGGAAAGAACTGATATAACACCTTTTGCACCAACTGAAAGCATAGGCGTTATAAGCCCGTCTTCCCCTGAATAAACATCAAGGTCGTCACCGCAAAGGTCAATAGTTCGGATTGTTGAACAAACATCTCCGTTTGCTTCTTTAACAGCAACAATATTCTGATGTTTTGATAACTCTTTATATGTTTCGGGTTTAATATTCATACCTGTGCGTCCCGGAACATTATATAAAATCATCGGAACATTAACTCTGTCGGCAATATGGAAATAATGTGCAACAAGGCCTTTTTGTGTTGTTTTATTATAATAAGGTGTTACCATTAAAATTGCATCTGCGCCTGCTTTTTCGGCATATTCAGAAAGCTCCAGAGCATAGGCCGTTTCATTACTGCCGGTTCCGGCAATAACAGGTACGCGCCCTGCAACATAATCAACCGTATGCTTTATGATTTCTTTATGCTCATCGTCGGTAAGTGTAGATGATTCGCCTGTTGTACCGCATACAACAATTGCATCTGTTTTGTTACTTATTTGGTATTCTATCATACTGTCATAAACAGGATAATTTATTTTATCGTCTTTTGTAAATGGGGTGGTGATTGCAACACCTGCTCCGGTGAAAATAGTTTTTTTAGCCATTTTTATACCTCATAATGAAATTGAGATGAAAAATCATCTTCAGCTGTTATTTAGATTCCCAGTATTCGATCAGTTTTACTGCGATTTGAACTGCATTTGTAGCAGCACCTTTTCTAATGTTATCTGCAACAACCCAAATATTTAATCCGTTATCAACGCTGTCGTCACGTCTTATTCTGCCCACATAAACTTCGTTTGTGCCTTTTGCTTTGCTTGCTAAAGGATAAATATTGTTTTTAACGTCGTCTTCAACGATTATCCCTTCAAATTCTTCAAGAGCTTTTCTCACATCTGAAAGCTCAAACGGATTATAGAATTCAACGTTTATGCTTTCGCTGTGGCAATCAAAAACAGGAACACGAACGGTAGTAGCAGTAACTTTAAGGTTGTCGTCATGTAAAATTTTTCTTGTTTCTTTAACCATTTTAACTTCTTCTTTTGTGTAACCGTCATCAAGAAATACATCTATATGCGGCAAGCAGTTTGAAAAAATAGGGTAGGGGAATTTCTTAGGTTCTTCGCCTTTAATACCGTTTTCAAGATCTTCGTAGCCAGCACGGCCTGCACCGGAAACAGCTTGATAAGTAGAATAAACTATTCTTTTAATTTTATACTTATCATGAAGAGGTTTTAATGCAACAACCGCTTGTATTGTTGAACAGTTAGGGTTTGCGATTATGCCTTTGTTCCATAATATGTCCTCGGGGTTTACTTCAGGAACTACAAGAGGAACAGTAGGATCCATTCTCCATGCAGAGCTGTTGTCTATAACAACGCAGCCGTGTTCAGCGGCAATAGGTGCGAATTTTTCGCTGGTAGAACCACCTGCGGAAAACAATGCAATGTCAAAACCCTCGTCAAAGCTGTGCTCGTCAAGCAGATTAAATTTATATTTTTTTCCGAAAAATTCAACTTCTTTACCTGCAGAACGTTCTGAAGAAAACAGAGTGTATTCCGCATTAAGATTGTATTCCTCAAGAACACGTAAAAATGTTCTTCCTACCATACCGGACGCACCGACAACGGCGATTTTGTAGCTTTTCATTATAATTCTCTCCTATAATATAATATACTTTTTAGCAATTATGGGTTAATTTTAAAAAGAACGAAAAATAGATACAGGTTGTTATAAAATAAAGAATTATATAACAACAGCCGCCCTAAAAGAGGCGGCATCCATAAAAAACAAATGTTTTTTTAAGGATAGCTCTCTGCCACTTTCGCGGCAGCAGTCGTAGCCCTGTTCGGAAAACAACCGGATAAGTTTTTAACCGTTAAAAACTCTCCTCGGCGTCGGCACCTTTCATATGCGGTCAAAGATTTCGGAAATCTATCACATACTACTTATTGACAACGCGCCTCTATCGTATTATAATATAGTATATCATATGAATTCTATTTTGTCAACATCACAAAGAAAATTTTTTTGGAGTTTTTATATATGCATCTTTCTGATTTTTGGTATGAGCTTCCCGAAGAGCTTATTGCCCAACATCCTCTTGAACATAGAGATGAAAGCCGTTTAATGTGTGTTAATAAAAAAACCGGTGAGGTTTCTCACCGGCATTTTCGCGATGTTTTAGATTATTTTGAACCGGGGGATTGTTTAATCCTCAATGACAGTCGTGTAATTCCTGCACGGCTTTACGCCGTACGTCGTGATACAGGGGCAGTTATTGAAGTTTTCTTATTGCGACCTATGTCCTGTTCCGACGTTTGGGAATGTCTTGTTAAACCCGGTAAAAAAACAAAAATAGGTACGATCCTTGATATTGATGATGTTCAGTGCGAAGTTCTGGATATAAAAGAAGACGGGAATCGTATTATAAAATTCTCTTATGACACAGATGTAACCGAACGTTTAAAACAGCTTGGTGAAGTTCCGTTGCCCCCGTACATTCATGAAAAACTTGATAATGCCGAGCGTTATCAGACTGTTTATTCAAAATATGACGGCTCTGTTGCCGCACCTACTGCAGGGCTTCATTTTACTGAAGATTTTCTTGCCGAAATTCAAAAAAAAGGCGTTAATATCGGTTATGTTACACTTCATGTAGGGTTAGGTACATTTAGACCCGTTAAAGAAGACGATCCCCACAAACATAAAATGCATACAGAAAGTTATATTCTTCCGCAAAGTACAGCGGATCTTGTAAACGAAACAAAGAAAAACGGTAAAAAAGTTATCGCATGTGGGACAACTTCTGTTCGTGTTCTGGAAACGGCTGCAAAAAACGGGCTTCCTCTTTGTGCCGGCTCCGGAGATACTGATATTTTTATCTATCCGCCTTATGAATATAAAATTGTGGATAAGCTGATAACAAACTTTCATTTGCCTGAAAGCACACTGATAATGCTTGTTTCAGCATTTGCAACACGTGATATAGTTTTAGCGTCTTATGCTGAAGCTGTTAAAGAACGTTACCGCTTTTTCTCATTTGGAGATGCCTCTTTGTGGTATTAATACTAAACACCAATTAAGAAGAGGACATCTTTGAGGTATAGTTTCCGTCTGTCTGCGTTATCCTCCTTGCCGGGCCACAGCCCGCCTGCGTCGTCTGCCTTGACAGGCAAAAACTATCCGCTCAAATCTTATCACAATTTCAATCGGTGTTTAGTATAAATAAAAAAAGCTGCCGTGAAGTTTTACACTTCACGGCATTTCTTTACTTTTTTTTGCCTCCGTATATACATTCGATAACAACCATGTTGTCCCCGTCCTTAACATACTTGTATTCTGCAACGGCAATATTATCTGCTTGCAAGTCGGTTTCCTCATATCTTCTATAAAAGCCATCTTCAAAAGGCATATAGCCATCGCCGGTACCACGGTATTCGATAAGGTCATAAGTTGCACGAAGATCTCGTTCCAAACTGCCGAAGATAGTTACTGCTCTTACAAGCCCCACCCCGGGTGCAAAATAAATCTCCTTGTTGCAAAGCCTATGATTTGACCAGCTGCGAGGAGGCTGGCCGGTACTTTGTATTTCAAGAATAACACAATTATCAAACGCACCTGCTTCAGTTGTAACAGTCCCTGCTTCGGTGCATTTTATATGGGTTGTAATAGTAAAGGAATAAAGATTTTTATCCGTTCGCACAATTTCCTTACCCGGTTGCCATTTATCAGACCATAAAAAACCCGTAACATCAGAGTGAATTCCGTAAAGATCCGCAAAGGAAAGCCTGAAAGAGTCTTCTTCAATATTGGGATTTAACGGTAAAATATTGTTACCCTGACACCAACCCTCTTTGAACGGTTTGTAAACGATATTGCCGTCTTCATCTTTTTTAATAATATTCGTTTTTATTACGCTGTAGCCTAAAATGTTTTTCCAAGGTGTTGAATCGTCAAACTGAAAGTCGTAAAAGTATTTTTCAAATCCGTGTTGCATACTTTTTGTATATTTTTTTTGGAAATCGGTTCTTGCAACGGATTTAAGTTTTTTTAACATTTCATAAAGATTAGCTTTTTTATTAGGATCTTTTCTTGTGAATTCAGTCTGTAGATAATCTGACATATCGTCAAAATTGTTTTCATCCCACGCAAGGCGTAAGGTTTCTTGTTCGTTGCCTATTATGATTTTTTCACCGTCAGTATAGGCTACATAACAGACTACTCGGTGAGTTACATATTTCGGGTCGGTATCGGCACAGTATTTCCAGCGGTTATCCTTAAAAAACGGGATTTTCCCCTCTCCACCTTTTATTTCAAAGTCTTTGAGCTGGATTTTTACTGATTTTCCAAGAACGGTCTGGTCTGTTAAAACTATACCGATACCGGGCTTTATGTAAGTTTTTGTTGTATGGTATTGGGAGTGTGAAACCCAAAGTTCACAGTTTTCAAATTTGTGATAGCCGTTGTCTACATAAACGTTATCTTTTTCAAATGTAAGAAATTCCTTTTCGTCGGATGCAGTATATGTGTCACCTGGTTTCATTGTTTCATCATATAGGATACTGTCACAAGATACCGCAGCGGTAAAAGGACTTGTGTATAGGAAGTAGAAAGTTTCTTTCAACTGACTGTACAGAGTGTTTGGTCTTAAAATCCTCAACTGATTTCCGGACTTTCTGAGCTCGAGACCTCCTGCACTTTGAATTATTTTTTTTATATCCTTTTGTTTATGTTCAGTATCGAGATTTCGGCTGCATTTAACCGTAGTGTGTATAGGTTCGGATTCCGGCAAAAGGTTCAGCATGCGTTCATATTCAGCATCAACGGTTTTGCCGCTTTCTTCATTTATAATATCTGTTTTTCTTATAAGAAGAAGTCCCGCTGCAGTGGGAAATCCTTCTTTTTCAAACCTTTGAACCTGGTCTTCAATCTTTTCAACCTGCTCCGTCAGAGATAGGGCTGTCTCGGATGAATATATCTCATCCATAATAAGATCTGCCAATAACAACTCGTTTCGGCCTTTTTTGGCAAGTTCCATAAGCATAGCTCTGATATCATCATCAATAAGGTGCAAGTTATATAAGTATTTTTCCGCCAATATATAGGACAGTGCCTCATTTTTCTCTCTGGATTCGGGATAACTTTTCAGCTGTATTTCAAATTCTTCGCATGCCGCTTTAAATTCGTCCTTGCAATTTTTAAATGCGCTAAGCTTGATTTCTTCCAGTTTATCCAAGGTACCCTGGTTTAGTGTTTCGCTGTCCTTCTCATACATACATTTCAAATCCCTTCTAATATTTTTCTACCTTTATGAAACTGGCTTTTAACATGTAATTGCAAGAAATCTGTATTTTCTATTTATTTTATTGATTTTTCCTCATTTACTAATGCTTTTACCGTTCACTGTAAAAATATAATTAAAAGTTAAAAAAGTTTAACGTAAATATTAATTTATATAAAAATTATACCAGAATCATCAGGGTATGTCAAGCCCTCTGCTTTGTACGTCAACTATTGCAAAATTCGTAAAAGTGTGGTATAATAGTATATTATGTATCATGTATTTTGAAAGGAAACTCTATGTCTTTTAATCTGATAAAACAAGAAGGGTGTGCACGTCTCGGTGAATTTAAAACAGTTCACGGCACGATAAAAACGCCTGTTTTTATGAATGTAGCAACAGCCGGGGCTATTAAAGGCGCTGTTTCGGCTTTTGACCTTGAAGATATTGAATGCCAGGTAATGCTTTGTAACACATATCATTTGCATATCCGTCCCGGTGACGAACTTGTGCGTAAAGCTGGTGGATTACATGGTTTTACTGGCTGGAAAAAACCTATTCTTACAGATAGCGGCGGATTTCAGGTTTTTTCGCTGTCTGTTTTGCGTAAAATAAAGGAAGAAGGTGTAACCTTCGCTTCTCATGTTGACGGTCGACGTATATTTATGGGGCCGGAGGAAAGTATGAGAATACAATCAAACCTTGGTTCTACAATTGCAATGGCCTTTGACGAGTGTATTGAAAACCCTGCTGAGTATGATTATGTCAAACGTTCCTGTGAACGGACATATCGCTGGCTTGTACGATGTAAAAACGAAATGGACAAACTTAATTCCACAACGGCAATAAATCCACATCAAATGCTGTGGGGTATAAATCAAGGTGGAACATATCGAGATCTCAGGCAGGAGCATATGAAAAATATTGCCGAGCTTGATTTGCCCGGTTACGCAATCGGTGGCCTTGCAGTAGGTGAAGAGGCTGCGGTTATGTATGATATTATAGAAGCTGTTGAGCCTTTGATGCCTAAAGATAGACCCAGATATTTAATGGGAGTCGGAACTCCTGTTAATATTTTAGAGGCAGTTTATCGCGGAGTTGATTTCTTTGATTGCGTAATGCCTTCAAGAAATGCAAGACATGGGCATATTTTCACCACAAAGGGAATAATAAACATAAACAACGAAAAATATTTCAGTGATTTTTCTCCTCTTGATGATGAATGCGACTGTCCCACATGTAAAAAATATTCCCGTGCATATATTCGTCATTTGTTAAAAGCTGATGAAATGCTGGGTATGCGCCTTGCAGTTATGCATAACTTGCATTTTTATAATAAGCTAATGGAGAAAATACGTTATAATTTGGAGAACGGAACATTCGAAACATTTTATCGCCAACAGCGAGAAATCTTAGGCCGCAGAATATAGAAAATTTCCGAATTTTTCAAAGCACTACTTGAAATATTAATTTAATTGTTGTATAATATAGAATATTATATTTTTGGAGGACTACCCTATATGAATTTTGGGCTTTTAATGGCTAAATATCCTGCCTTAACAAATTTTCTTATGGCTGCACAGCAGCAAGTTACAAACCCGGATGGAACAACTAGAGAGCTTACAACCGGCGAACAGTTTTTACAAGTTCTTATGACAGTTCTTCCTATTGCTTTAGTTGCAGTAGCATTCTGGTTTTTCCTTATTCGTCCGCAGAAAAAAAAGGAAAAAGAAGATCAGAAAATGCGTAACAGCATAGGCGTTGGCGATACAATAACAACAATCGGCGGTATTACAGGAGTTGTTCGTCAAGTTAAAGAAGATGATGATTTATACATCATTGAAACAGGTGCTGATAAATCAAAAATCGCAATAAAAAAATGGGCAGTTCAGACAAAAGAAAAATCAGCTGAAGATCAACAATAATATTTTTATTGCCAACCAATATTTCTTTTAATAACCCAACGTAATATTTGCTTTGTAATTTGCATACTCTTTACAAAGGAGTGTGATTTTATATGGCAAAGGATATGACCGGTGATTTTGAAGAAAAAAAGGGTTTAGGCACTTTTATGTCCAATCTTAAAAAATATTTATTCGGTGTCTTGGCAGGTTCGGTTGTTGTAACCGTAATGCTTTGCATAGGGGCACTGATTTTAACCGTCGGCGGCGTTCCCGACGGTCTGATTGCTGCGTTTGCATATATTGCTGTTGCTCTCGGTGCTTTTTCTGCAGGGTATACAGCCTTGCGGATGCTTCGTTCATCCGGTATATTAAACGGTGTTATCACAGGCGTGATAATGTTTGTTTTACAGTTCTTTTTAAGCCTTGCATTTAGTGAAGGAAAAGTATTTTCTTTGCAAACACTTATATACCTGTTAATAAATTGCTTGCTTGCGGCTCTCGGCGGTGTAGCAGGCGTGAATATAAGAAAAAGGAGATTTTTTTAAATGAAATTCGTTAAAACACTTACTTCTAAAACACTTAAATCTACTGCTTGTAAAGGCGGTTGTGGCGAATGCCAAACTTCTTGCCAGTCTGCTTGTAAAACATCTTGCACTGTTGCAAATCAAAAATGTGAAAACGAGAATAATAAATAATGATACACCAATATTCACAAAACGGCGTAAACATTGTTATGGACGTCGAGAGTGGTGCGGTACATATTTTGGAGGATTTACCTTATGAAATCCTCCATTTTCTCGATGAAAACAATATTACAAAAAACTGTCCGGACAAGCTTTATAAAAGCCTTGTAAAATATTCCAGAGAAGATATTGAGTCTGCATATGCAGAGCTTTATTCATTATATCAAGAAGGTTTATTGTTTTCAAAACGCGATTACGAAATAAATCTTCAATCAGAATATCCGATAAAAGCACTTTGTTTGCATATTTCACATGATTGTAACTTACGTTGTAAGTATTGCTTTGCTGACGGCGGAGACTTTATGCAAGGACGTAAAACAATGCCGCTAGAAGTTGCAAAAAAAGCAATAGATTTTATAATAGCACGTTCTGAAAACAGAAAACATTTGGAAGTTGACTTTTTCGGTGGCGAGCCTTTGATGAATTTTGATGTTGTAAAACAGACTGTTCAGTATGCACGCAGTATCGAAAAAGAACATAACAAGGAGTTTCGTTTTACCCTTACCACAAACGGTGTTTTACTTGACGATGATGTTATTGATTTTGTTAACAAAGAGATGAGTAACGTAGTTTTATCCCTTGACGGTAGAAAATGTGTAAACGACGATGTTCGTATAACCCCTAATAATAAGGGAAGTTATGATGCAATTGTACCAAAGTTTCAAAAGCTTGTCAGACAACGTCAAGGTAAGGACTATTACGTCCGCGGTACTTTTACCGCTAAAAACCTTGATTTCTCCAAAGATGTCATGCATATTCACAGCCTGGGGTTTGATCAAGTCTCGGTAGAGCCTGTGGTTTTAGATAAAGAAAGCCCAATGGCTATTCAAAAACAAATGCTTCCGGAAATATTTAAAGAATACGACCTTTTGGCGGAAGAGCTTATTGCTTTAAAGAAAAAGGGAGAATTTTTAAACTTTTTCCATTTTATGATAGACCTTGATCAAGGGCCTTGTGTGGTAAAACGAGTGAAAGGTTGCGGCAGCGGAACAGAGTATGTTGCGGTAACGCCTGACGGAGACATTTATCCTTGTCATCGTTTTGTAGGCAATGAAGATTTTAAAATGGGAAATGTTATGCAAAACTTTGAAACTGATAAAAAGATTGCAAAAGATTTTGCAGCTTGTACAGTTCTTGCAAAACCGGATTGTGAAAAATGCTTTGCTAAATATTATTGTTCCGGCGGTTGTGCGGCAAACAACTATAATGAAAACGGCGATATTTTAAAACCTCACGAGGTATCATGCGAACTTGAAAGAAAACGTACGGAGTGCGCTATTTATATTAAAGCCTGCGAAGCCTTATAATACTTATTAATTATTGTAAGAAAGCTGATTATAGTATAATTCACCGGATTATCTCATAGCTTGTATTGAGGTGAAAAGGTGTGGATTTAAAATATAAATTGATTATTATCAGTGCTTTAGTTATTATTTCAGGGGTGGTTTGCGGTGTTTTATGGCATGTCCCTCAAAACGCCGGCTTTGCTGAATATATTGATGTGGTTGTAAACGGGAGAGTTTCGCTCTTTTCGGCTATAACATCAAACACTTTGTTTGTTTTTATAATATTTTTACTTGGTTATTTTTCTTTTGGTTTTACGCTTATATATCCTTTGTTGTTTTTCAAAGCGTTTACAGCAGGGATATCGGCGCGTCTTTGTGTAGAAATTTACGGCCTTTACGGCGTAAATTACATACTGGTTTATATATTACCTGTTTCTCTTATAACGCTTCTATTGATGGCTCTGTTATCGTCGCAGTCTTTTATATTTTCATATAAATCTATTTTAGGCGGCGATAAAAATGAGGTTCTTAAACGACTTTTGCATCAAACGGTATTTGGTTCGGTTTTTGTACTAATGAGCTCCTTTGCTGTTATATGGGATGCTTTTCTAAACCCTATTGTCGCAAAAGTTATCTGAAAGGATAAAATACATGGCGGGATTTTTTAAGTATAACGATAAAGAAGGGCAGGGCGTTTCAAAAAGCGATCTTGCAGCGCCGGCATATATACGCTTCTTTAAAATTTTCTTTTTGCGTATAGCAAATATGGTCGGGCTGAATCTTCTTTATATTTTTTGTTGTTTGCCTATAATAACGATAGGCCCGGCAACAGCTGGTTTTACGTATGTTCTAAGGAACTATTCCCAGGGGAAACACGTTGATTTGTTTTATGATTTTATGCGCAAAGCAAAAGAACATTTTAAAGACGGTGTAATTATAACTGTTATAGATATCGTTATTGGTATTTTGTTATATTTTTCAATTCAGAGTTGGATGACAGATTACACTGGATCAATCAGAACTGTTGCACTTGTAGTTTTATTTTTTGTTGTGTATATTGTTGCTTGTGTAAACTTATATATTTTCCCGATGCTTGTTTCTTTTGACATACCACTTAAAAAACTTATTAGAAACAGCGTCTTACTTGCGACAGGAAAAATATGGCGTAATTTGGCTATGGTTGCAGTAAACGGTGGGGCAGTTTTACTTTTGTTAATAACATTCCCCTTACTTGTGCCGCTTTATTTATTTTTAATATTTTCTTTTTGCGGTCTGTTTAATAACTTTATGGTTTACCCTGTGCTTGTAAAACATGTAGCTGAACCGGTAACTGTAAACGATGACCAGCAACCCGAAGATGACAAAGTATTTAAGGATCCACATTGATATATAATAAAAAGAACGGTAAATGGTTTAAACCATTTACCGTTCTTTTATGTAATATTTAAATTATATCTTTTCCCACTTTGCTGAAAGTGTATAATCATTTGTTATTGAAAAATCTCTGTTAACTTCTGTCTGAGTGTTATTAGAGGTATAATACCAATATAAAAACTTATAGCCCTCTCTTACAGGTGTAGGTAAACCCACAGGTGTTCCTTTGTCAAGGACTTTAATCGGTGTAAGCTCCTCTTGGTTTTGAGCTTCCTGTGCAGAGAACTTAAGTGTCCAAATCCTGCGCCAGCGGGCATAAACAGTTGTGTTTTCCGTAAAAGTCTTTTCGGGGGTTACCAATGTGTCAATTTCTTCGGTTGAGTTATCTGTGTACCACCCGGTAAAGGAATTACCGTTCTTTGTGGGCGTGGGGAGATCACCTATTACTGAACCGGGGCTGATTAAAACTTCTGTCTTTTCACATTCGCCGTTATTTAAATTTAAAGAAATAGTTATTTTATTTGTCTTATCAAGTTCAGTTTTGTCAGATACCCAATATGCATATAAAGTTACGCTTGAAGTGTAAAAGGCTCCATCTTTAACCGCTACACCATTTCCGTCTGGGCTGGTAAACCATCCTGCAAAATAAAAGCCTTGTTTCGTAGGATCATTAGGGAACCCAACCGGATTACCTGATTTTATTTCAACAGGTGCAACTTCAGAACCCCCTTGGCTGTCAAAAGTTAAAACTGCTGCTTTAGTACACCCTGTGAATAAAGAAATTGTAAGGAAAAGACTGAGAATTAAACAGATGTATTTATTCATTTAACACACCTCAATCTGCTGGAGTTTCCGGAATTTCGGGGACTTCCGGAACTTCCGGAACATCCGGATTTTCCGGGGGCTTCTGTTCGTTTTGTTTCCATTGTGCATAAACGTTTAAGTCATTTGAAATAGACGATGAGTTTGATAATGCTGTTCCATCTTTAGTTTGCCAACCTGTTAATGTATAACCTTCACGTGATATCTCTGGTAGTGAAACAGCTTTACCGCTTTCAACCTTTTTTGTAATAGTTTTATCTGTGCCGTCATTATAATGGAATGTAACCGTATACGTTTCAGCTTTTTCAACTTCTTTCCAAAATGCGAAAGCGTCAATGTTTTCTGTTATTTTTGTTGATGAAGTTATTTGATCACCTTTACCGTTTTTACCGGTGTACCAACCCATAAATTCATACCCTGATTTTGACGGTTTAGGTAAGGACTGTGTTTCATTTTTTTCTACTGTAAAGGTTTTATAAATGTCTGAGTCAACATATAAAGTTAATTTAAAGGTTTCTTTTTCGACAGTTGTAGTTGCCCAATAGGCATAAAGACGGACGTCTTTATCTATCTTTGTGGAAGAAGTGTATTGTGTTCCTTGTCCGTTTCGTGCAGTAAACCATCCCCCAAAAGTGTATCCTTCTCTTTGAGGGGAAGGCAAATCTACTTTCCCGTTAATTGAGACATATGGGTTGTATTCAGGGGAGCCACCGCAGACTTCAAGATATACAGCCGGAAGTTGAGCAGGGGATCCGGTCGTACCAGTCGGAACGTTGGTGCTTCCTGCTGCGGACCAATAAGCATAATATACTATTTCAGTTGTTGCAGGGGTAGATGTTGTAAGTTTGTCTCCTTGTCCGTTTACTGCCGTAAACCAACCGCTGAAGGTGTATCCGTCTCGCTTAGGCTCTTCAGGTATAGTGATAAATGTATCTGCTATATTTTTATATGTTTGAAAGGAGCCTCCGTTTTGAGGATCAAATGTGATTTCATACACAGTTCCTGTTGACCAGTAGGCATATAAAGTTGTGCTTGAGGTTAAGAATGCGCCGTCAATAATTTGAACTCCGTCTCCATTTTCATTTGTGTACCATCCTGAAAATACATAACCGCTTTTTGTCGGGTCGGACGGGAGGGATAATTTAGTCCCTTTTTCAATTTCCAGTTCAGAAACATCTGAACCGCCCTGGCTATCGAAAGTGACTTTAATTGTGTCTTTTGCACAAGCTGAAAACGAGAGCAAAAAAATTACAACAAACAGTATCGATACGGTTTTTCTCATCACTATACTCCTTTATAATTATATACAATATAGTATTTTAACATATATTAAAATAAAGGTCAAGCGGTTTACAAATATTTCAATATATTCTCCTTGTTTTTGGTAAAAAAAATACATAGCCCTCTTGCTATTCAAGGAAATCTATGCTATAATATTAAAATAAATATTTGTTGGGGGATCATCCTTATGGTAAATGTGGCAGTGTTGGGCTATGGTGTTGTCGGATCAGGCGTAGTTGAATTGATTGACAACAATAATGCCATTTTCTCTAAGAAACTCGGGCAGCCTATTGATGTGAAATACATACTCGATATCCGAGATTTTAAAGGGGATAAATATGAGAAAAAAATAATCAGGGATTTTTCTGTTATAGAAAATGACCCCGAAGTTTCGGTTGTAGTTGAGACAATAGGTGGGAAAAGTGTAGCTTATGAATTTACAAAACGTGCGCTTATGGCGGGGAAAAGCGTTGTTTCTTCAAACAAAGAACTTGTTGCAACACACGCACCGGAACTTTTATCGTTAGCACGTGAAAACGGAGTATCATATCTTTTCGAGGCTTCCGTGGGTGGAGGTATTCCTATTATTCGACCTATGTTTTATTGCCTTGCTGCAAACGAACTGAATAAAATTATAGGAATACTTAACGGTACAACAAATTATATTCTTACAAAAATGATTCATGAAAAAACATCCTTTGACGAAGCATTAAAGCAAGCTCAAGAATTAGGTTATGCGGAAGCAAATCCTACAGCTGACATAGACGGACATGATACATGTCGTAAAATTTGTATTCTTGCTGCTTTGGCATTTGGGCGTCATATATATCCTGAAAGCGTTTGTACGAAAGGCATACGTAATTTGACTCTTGACGACATTGCAAAAGCCGATGCTCAAGGTTATGTTATAAAACTTTTAGGCAGTGCAACAAAACTTAAAGACGGTAATGTGGAGATTTTTGTCTCACCTTGTGCAATTAAAAAAAGTCATGCTTTGGCAAATATTGACGATGTCTTTAACGGCATTATGGTTACCGGTGATGCAGTCGGCGATGTTACATTTAACGGCCGCGGAGCAGGTAAATTTCCTACAGCGTCAGCTGTCTGCTCTGATGTTATCGACGCAGCGTCGGATAACATACAATATAATATCTTCTGGACAGATGAAGGCCAGGATTTTGTCCGCAGTTTTGATAAATTAAATTTTGAATACCTTCCGGGAACGGACATCCCGGTTATTGAATAAGGCAAGGAGAGAAAGTATGGCACTTATAGTTCAAAAATTCGGCGGTACATCCGTTGCAAACACCGAAAGACTTCGCCACGTAGCAAAAATCGTTACAGATCGTTACAAAGAAGGCAATGATGTTGTTGTCGTAGTATCGGCACAAGGCGATACTACCGACGATCTTATTGTTAAAGCAAACGAGATAAACGAAAACCCGTCCAAACGTGAAATGGATATGCTTTTGTCTACAGGTGAACAAATTTCTTGTTCTCTTTTAGCAATGGCTATCGAAAAAATCGGCTGCCCGGTTATTTCTTTAACCGGTTGGCAAATAGGAATTAAAACAGACAGTAATCATTCAAACGCACGTATAAAAACAATAGATGAAGAACGTCTTCATAAAGAACTTGCAATGAAAAAGATAATAATTGTAGCTGGGTTTCAAGGAACTAATAAATACGATGATGTAACAACTTTAGGCAGAGGTGGGTCAGATACAACAGCAGTCGCACTTGCTGCAACGCTTAAAGCTGATCTTTGTCAGATATTTACAGACGTTGACGGCGTTTATACTGCCGACCCTCGCAAGATTAAAAATGCTAAAAAACTTGAAGAAATTTCCTATGACGAAATGCTGGAGCTTGCTACTCTCGGCGCGCAGGTTTTACATAATCGTTCGGTTGAAATGGCAAAGAAATATCATGTAAATTTAGAGGTCGTTTCGAGCTTTGCAAATCAGCCCGGAACAAAAGTTAAGGAGGATACCACTGTGGAAAAAATGCTTGTTACAGGCGTTGCAAAGGATACCAACGTAGCACGTATATCTATTATAGGACTTGAGGACGTACCGGGTGTTGCATTTAACCTGTTTACTCTTCTTGCTCAGAAAAAAGTTAATATTGATATTATATTACAATCTATAGGTAGAGATAATACAAAAGATATATCTTTTACCGTTTCAAAAGATAATCTTGAAACAACCTTAGATATTCTTCATACCGCATATCCAGGAGAACGTATATTCCATGAAGAAGATGTTGCAAAAATTTCCATAGTAGGTGCAGGAATGCAGTCTAACGCAGGTGTTGCATCAAAGATGTTCGGAGCATTGTTCAATGCAGGTGTTAATATTCAGATGATAAGTACTAGTGAAATAAAAATATCTGTTCTTATTTCTCTTAAAGATGCAGATAAAGCAGTAGCTGCAATTCACGAGGCTTTTATAGGATAATATATTTATTGAGTGAAAAAGAGCTGGTTCAAAGGTGTTTGAACCAGCTCTTTTAAATTATTTTTTATTTATAAGCTCTTACATGATTAACACTTACTTGCATTTTATCAATGTCGCTATCAGTAAATGACCCTACCCATGTAGTATTTTCTTGACCATATCCTGAACCATAAAAACTTAAAATTATGTAAGCTTCAGAGTCTTCATAAGCTTCTATATTTTTAACAACTTTTACAATTTTACCATTATAATATGAATACAAGGCATTTTCAGTCCAGACACAGGATACTTCAGCATATTCTCCGTTAAATAAATTTTCGTTCGTATAAATTATGGCATCTGATGAATGTTTCAGCGTGTCCTTATCCCAAAAATGCTCAGTTACTTGATATTGAATGGGTTCCCATTCAGTTGAGCATTCCATAATATCAATCTCTGCGCAATAATTATTTTTATTTATTGCGGTATCTCGATACCGGTAAAAATAAGATGTTGCATATCCTTCATCTTGGATAAGTAACCAAAATGCCGTATTATTTCCTGCTCTTGTGCCATAGGGAAGCTTTACGTTCATAGTAAAACAACCAAATTGCTGCGAAAATGCATTTTGTGTTGATATTTCACTGAAAACATAATCAGTCTCTTCGAGAAGGTTGCCTTGATGATAACATTTTTTACCCGTTCCTTTGTCTACTTTTAAGATGCATTTTCCGTCTTGTATTTGTATTGCGTCCCTGCTTGCTGCAATAGTTTTTCCTCTACCTATATCCGTCAACGGATTCCATATATTCTTATCATAAGGCCATTTATTTTCATCTAGTTCTGTTCCATTAAACTCATCATTGAACGTTAATGACCAATTTTTTATCATAAGGGGATAAAATCCTTTTATTGTATGGTCATTGTTTTTCATGGCATAAAGCTTGACACCTTGGATTGTTATTTTATCTTTAAACGAGGCAGGAACACAAATTTTATCCTTATCTATTATAATTTCAGAAATGTTGCAATATATTGTAAATTCATCAGTGTTTAGTTTTGTTGTTTGACTATTTAATAAACTATAGACTCTAACAGTATATTCAGCATCATAATTGGGAATACCAGGATGATTTACATCTATTTGAACGCGGAGTGTCTCTTTTTTCTCATTTTGCGTTGATATTATCTGTCCTTCTCCGGTAAAAAATACAAAATCTCCCATGGTATCTGTTTGGATTATTAAATAGCCATTTTCAGTTCGTAAATTAACTTCTTTAACTGTTTCCTCACCGATAACAATTGCACGTACATATCTATTATAAATAATTTTATCTAATGGAATTGCTATTTCAATCTCATCAGTTAAATCATACTTTGATACTGATCTATACGTGTCGTTTATTAAATGAATTGTGTATAAACTAATTACGTTTGCATGGTTAATTTGTTGCAACAGTATATCTTTTGAAACGTTAATATCAAGAGTGTTTTCAAATGCGTTTACCACAATGGATTCCGGTAAAACCCCATTTCTATCCCATACTTCTATTTTATTCCCATTGCCGCAATAAAATTTATTTATATAATCATGGATTTTTGGTGGGGTAGGAAGTTCTGACCAAAATTCAAACGGCGTTATATGTATCTGTTCCCCCTGCGAAAGGAATGTTTCAGAAGATGCATTTTCAGGGACAAATAAATTTATATATTTAATTTTAGTTACGTCAAAATTATTAGAAGCATTCTTTATTAATTCTTTAAATGGAATAATAATTTCTACATATCCATTTTCAGCTTTTGAGACGTTTACATTAAATTGATACTTTCCTGTTGCGGCCCAATTCTCGTTGCTTAAAGAAATCATAAGATTTGTGCTTTTAGGTAAGTTAATAAAAAATCTAAGGTATCCGGTTTGTGTGTATTTGCTTAAATCTCCAAAAGGATCAACATAAAATAAAAAAGAATTTTTTTGTTGATAATATTCATCTGGGTCGTTTAATTGTAATCTTCTGCTCCATGAGGATTTTACATAATTAGGATCATCTCTTTCAAGGGGTTTAATTGCGCTCGTAATAGCACTCGAACTGCAATAAAAACCTTTTCGTGAAGACGAGAATAGTAAATCACTTTTGGGTCGCTTATCTATTATTGAACAAGAACACGTAACAGCCATTGATAATATTATTAGAATTAATAAAAATTTTTTCATAATTTTCACCTATACATTATTTAGGATTAGAACTATTATCCTATAATAAAATTATAAATTTCTCTTATAAGGTGTGTATATCAACTGGATTATTTAATCTTAAATAATCCAGTTGATATGATTGCTTTTATATGTAGGATAAAGCTTATTCCGATATACAACATGCACTGTATTGTCTTTCCGATTTTACAATATCAATATTTAATTTACGGTAGTTTTTATAAAGTTAATTAAAAGATTATCCATTCAAAATGATTACTCTCATCTATGAAATACAAATTGTTAATATAAACGGTATATTTATCTCCTTCTTTAAGAGTTTTATCAAGCCCTATAATAAGGTTTTTCAGTAAAGCTGCAGTATCGGTTAAAGCTTTATCCGCCCATCCAAGTGTGTAAATAGAGGTTTTGTCGGTAGTCATAGGTTTTTGATTAATCGTTCCCGATGTCAGTATCGTTGTTTCCGTTTTAATTTGAAGAGTGGGAATAATGTTGTCGTAAGCTTCTTCTGTCCATGCATTAAATCGGACCTCTTTATAGTCTCCGAAAGGTGAATCCATAACGGATTTGGGAATGTTTATACCTCTTTTTGTTTTTTCAGTAAATGTAAGTTTAAGTGTGTCCAATCCATCAACATTAATAATATCTATATCAGCATTCGGGTTTGCTTCACGAAGTGCGGTTAATGTTTGCGGATTAGCCAGGTCTATTATTTTAGCTTTGCTGTAATCCTTACATAAAAGATGTCTTATTGATTCTTTACCATCTACGGATATTTTAAGGTCTACACCTTTTTCATCCATTTCCATGTAATATGTGTGTGTTGCATAAGTTTCAAACGTTTGTTTTTCAGGTGTTACCCCGTTGATTGTTACAACTTTATCAGGTTCTGTGTAAATGGTAATAAATCTGTTGTCGTTTACCCATTGTATCGGATCTTGTTTTGTAGTTAAAATATAATCAGTTCCGTTAAGTATCTCATTTATCATAAGATCCCTCGTTTGAGTAAAGTTCTTATAATTTCCGTTTGGAAGTTTGTGTACATCTAAGAAAAGTGCATCATAATAGCTTTCCATTGCCTGGTCTCGGGTGATATCTAAACCTAGAGCATCTAATTTTTCCTGTACTCGGGTTTCCAGTGCAATAAGATACTCATAATCTTCAATTGTATCACGAATATTTTCAAGTGTAAGTGTTACAATCTGTTTGTTTTTGTTTACAACACCGTCGCCTTCCCTTCCGGGGAAGAACCAGGCAAAAAGATAGGCATCATCAAGTGTCAAAACCCAATCTGTTTCAGGCGAATAAAAATGTGTATAAGAGTTTATGCACCAATCCTCAAGGCCGATCATATCAAACTTTTTAAGCTCCCAGCCAATCGTACGGATGTTGTTAAGATCAATATTAGAACCTTTGTCAAATCCGTAGCCCCAGAATTTTGAGCCATATGTTTGCTGATAATATTTGAGTGTTCCTATGTCCATAAGGGGGTAAACAGAACACCATACTTTTATATGCTCCGGATTTACAATGTTCATATCTATGTGAGTAGGGAATGTGGTAACATAATGGTTAACATCAGGTGCGTATTTTAAAACCCATTCTCCGATTTCTCTCAATGCCATATATTCTTCCGGCGTGTGAGGCTCGTCTATTGTACACATAAGCCCCATATCCAATACGCCTTCGTCACGAAGGGCATTTATTATCGGCAATGTTTTTTCAGTGTTTATGGTTTTCATCCATTCCGTCCAGATGACCGGAATGTTAAATATAGTAACGGTAGGGTTATCTGTTAAAAATTTCTTTATCGCTGCAGCATATTCTTTTTCATGTCCGGTTCCGTAGCGCCCGAATTGCGGCTCGTCATAATAAGTTCTTACGGTTATTTTATTTTCACGGCACACCTTCACTGCTTCTGCAAAAAACTCATAAGCCTGAGCTTTAGTTATTCTGTTACCATAGAAACGCTCTGTAAACGATTGCCAGTAAAGCATATCTGTTTTAAGTGAAGGTCTCTGAGGCAGAGTGAAATCTATAACCGTAACTTTTAACGGGATTTTAACTTCACCGCCGTCGTGTGTTACAGTAACTTCCCCTAAATATGTACCTGCCGGTGTTTCTGTTTTTGTGGTTACTCTGACATAATATACAAGGTTTTCTCCGATAACGGATGTTAGATTGTTGAAATCCGGGTCGGATAGCGGCATCATTAAATTTGCACTTGTCCGAAGATCTTTCTGACGTGCATATTCAAGATGGAAGAGTTCAACGTCAGCAGCAGAGATTGTATTAATTCCGTCTTCGGTTTTCAACTCACTTGCTGAGACTTGTATATTATTATATTGTCTTGTCTCTGAGCGCAAAACGAATTGGGAACCTTCCTTTTCGTTTTTTGCCAAAGTTATTTCAAGTGCATCTGAATTTAATGATTTGACTTCAGTTGTCGGTGTAATCCGATCAAGTGGGTTAACAATAAAAAAATCTTGAGTACCTGGTACAGATCTTTTTACTGTACATGCGGAAAATGTTGCGAGTAACATAAATGCAGTTAAAAAAAGAGATAAAGCTTTTTTCATGTTATTCCTCCTAACTATTTTTCTATATTCTACTATATATATACAATTGTGTCAATAATTTCAGTTAAAATGTAGAAAATATGTATTAAATTTCAAGGTCCTTTTTAACCGTATTAACATCAACTTTTTACTCTTTATCCATTGACTAAAGATGATTTATATGGTATAATAATATATTATAATATTCTTATAGGAGGTATTTTTTGTGTGGGTTGCCGATAAATGGACGGATTTTGAAGTTATCGACTGTTCTTCAGGTGAGAAACTTGAGCGTTGGGGGCAATATACTCTTATAAGGCCTGATCCTCAGGTTATTTGGCACACACAAAAAAGTGAAAATCTCTGGCAAAAACCTTCGGCACGGTACGATCGTTCCAAAACCGGCGGAGGTGCTTGGCAGATTAACAATCTCCCTGCAATTTTTCAAGTATCATATAAGAATTTACGTTTTGCATTAAAACCTATGGGTTTTAAACACACCGGCCTTTTTCCCGAACAGGCTGTAAACTGGGATTTTATGCAAAAAGCAATAAAAAATGCAGGACGTGAAATAACTGTTTTAAATTTATTTGCTTACACCGGCGCTGCATCTTTAGCGTGTTCAGCAGCAGGTGCAAAAGTTTGTCACGTTGATGCTTCAAAAGGTATGGTTTCATGGGCAAAAGAAAATGCTGTCTTAAACGGTATTTCAGATATACGTTTTATTGTAGACGATTGCTTAAAGTTTGTAGAACGAGAGATACGTCGAGGAAAAAAGTACGATGCAATAATTATGGATCCACCGTCATACGGCAGAGGTCCTAACGGAGAAGTATGGAAACTTGAAGATGAACTCCATAATCTTCTTAACACATGCCTATCCGTTCTTTCAGATAAACCTTTATTTTTTATTCTTAATTCGTATACAACAGGTCTAGGCGCAGCTTGTATGAAATATATGCTGGAAGCTACTGTTCAAAAAAAATTCGGCGGTAGGGTTGAAGCCGATGAAATAGGTTTGCCTGTTAAGGTATCTTCAGGGGTTCTTCCGTGTGGTACAACAGCACGTTGGATTGGATGAAAATTTAAATAAACTAATAAAGAGTGAAGATTTTATAATGTTTAAATAATAAAATCCTACTCTACACTCTATGAAAAATTTGGTGTTTAATTTGAATATAATCGAAATAAAAAACCTTTCGTTCACTTACGAGGGAACAGATAGACAGATTTTAAAAAATATAAATCTTTCGGTAGAAGAAGGAGATTTTGTAGCTGTTTTGGGCCATAACGGTAGCGGTAAATCAACGCTTGCAAACTGTATAAATGCAATTCTGGAACCAAGTGATGGCGAAGTTCTAGTTGCGGGCCTTTCCACAAAAGATGACAGTGACGAAAATCTTTTGCAAATACGTAAAACAGTCGGTACTGTTTTTCAAAATCCCGATAATCAACTTATTGCTACGGTTGTAGAAGAAGACGTTGCGTTTGCTCTTGAAAATATAGGTGTAGAACCTTCTGAAATGCGTCGTCGTGTTGACGAAGCACTTAATCGTGTTGAAATGAGCTCTTTTTCAAAACATGCAACTCATCAGCTCTCGGGCGGTCAAAAGCAGCGTATAGCCATTGCAGGGATTCTCGCAATGCGCCCTAAAGTTCTTGTTTTGGACGAGCCCACCGCAATGCTGGACCCTAAAGGGCGTAAAGAAGTAATGCGTGTTTTACATGAGCTTAATGCCGAAGGTGTAACCATTATTTTAATAACACATTATATGAATGAAGCTGCTCAAGCAAAACGCATCGTGGTTATCAACGAAGGTGAAGTTCTTGTGGACGGCACACCTCACTATGTCTTTCAGAATGCAGGTCTTTTAAAGTCTGTTGGGCTGGATGTTCCACAAAGCACTGAATTTATGTTTTTAATGCGTGAAGCAGGTTATCGTGTCCCGCTTGCAATTTTAACTGAAGAAGAATGCTGCAAAGTTATAGAAGATTTGTTTTGCGGCAAAATTGAAAGGCAATTCTGATGAGTTTAATACGCACCGAAAATTTAACACACATATATGGGCAATCAACTCCTTTTGAAAAGGCTGCCATAAAAGATATAAATATTGAAATAAACGAAGGCGATTTTATCGGCGTTATCGGTCACACGGGAAGCGGTAAGTCGACCTTTATCCAGCATTTGAACGGCTTGCTTAAGCCAACGTCAGGCACAATATATTTTAACGAAGAGGACATTTGGCAGAAAAAGTATTCAAGACATGCTCTTCGTTTTGAGGTTGGTCTTGTTTTTCAATATCCTGAATATCAGCTTTTTGAAGAAACAGTTGAAAAAGATATAGGATTCGGTCCTAAAAACATGGGTCTTTCAGAAACAGAGATAAAAGAACGTGTTTTATGGGCAATATCTGTTGTCGGGTTGCATGAAAGCATTCTTTCCTCTTCACCTTTTGACCTCTCCGGTGGGCAAAAAAGACGGGTTGCAATTGCCGGTATATTGGCAATGAAGCCAAAAGTATTAATTTTAGATGAACCTACGGCAGGACTTGACCCATTAGGTCGCGACGAGATATTATCTCAGATAGAAAATTATCATAAAAATGAAAAATCTACAATAATGCTTGTATCTCATAATATGGAAGACATTGCACGTTTTGCAAAAAAAGTTTTAGTTATTAAAAACTCACATATTGCAATGTTTGATGAAACAAAAAAAGTTTTTTCACGCAGCCAGGAGCTTATAAAAATGGGTCTGGACGTTCCCCAGATAACCGGCATATTTACAGCGTTGAAAAAACAAGGTTATGATGTGGATACATCAGTTTATTCGCCTACAGAGGCACAAAAAGAAATCCTGAGGTATATGAAACGAAATGATTAAAGACATCACTCTCGGGCAATATTTTCCCGGAAATTCACCGCTTCATCGGCTTGATCCCCGGATGAAAATAGTGCTTATGGTAATATATATAACCGCGTTGTTTATTTCGTATACGGCGGTATCGTATACGTTTATGATTGCACTTACAATTTTCTTAGTTATACTTTCTCAAATATCTTTTAAGTTGTATCTGCGTGGATTGAAACCGCTTTTTATAATAATCCTGTTTACAGCAGTTTTAAATATGTTTTATGCAAACGGGAATGTGCTTATTGAGTGGTGGATTTTCCGTATAACAGACGGTGGAATTGCTAACGCATTGCGTATGATCTTTCGAATAATGCTTTTAGTTATTTCCACATCTATATTAACATACACAACATCCCCCGTAATGCTTACAAGCGGGCTTGAAAGGCTTTTATCTCCGCTTAAGATAATCAAAATCCCAGTACATGAATTTGCAATGATGATGACAATTGCACTGCGTTTTATTCCTACGCTTTTAGAAGAGACCGATAAAATTATGTCTGCACAAAAAGCACGAGGTGTGGATTTTGAATCCGGTGGAATCGGAAAGAAAATCAAAGCAGTTGTTCCGATAATCATACCTTTGTTTGTTTCTTCGTTTCGGCGTGCAGACGAGTTAGCCCTTGCAATGCAATGCCGCTGTTATAATGGCGACAGCAAAAACCGAACTCGTTTAATTCAATATCATTTAGCTATACGGGATTATATATTTCTTGCAGGTTCTGCCATAGCTGTGGTTGCTGCGTTACTGCTTAATCATGTTTTGATTTTCGGTTTTTAATTTGATGAATAAAGGTAACATTTATGTATCTGATCAGATTACGATACGACGGCACTGACTACTCAGGCTATCAGCGCCAAAAAAATGCAAAAACAGTAGGGCAGGAGCTTTTGCAAGCTGCTCAGACGGTTTTTGGTAAGGTTGAAAAGTTTGCAGGTTGTTCCCGTACTGACAGCGGTGTTCACGCAAATGATTATGCAATATCTTTTATATCAGACAAAACCCTTGATCCCGGAACGGTAGTTCGTGCTATGAATGC
>QAKR01000014.1 GCA_003343705.1 Clostridiales bacterium
AAATGTCTTCTGCTATGCGGTTTACAAAAACCATAAGTGAGCCGGAGGGAGTGCCTCCATATTTTTCGTTGGTAGCCGTGCATTTTTCGCAAGTGCAGAATTTTGCACCATCGTCCTGTGAAATCGATATAATGTTTGCAGTCGGGTTTGATTTTATCCAGTCAAGAGCATTTTTAAGCACTGTTTGATATATGGTTTCATCTGAAAGGCAAGGTTGTTTTTCATAAGAATGGTGGCCTGTAGAAAGCAACCCAAGTGTGTGGCAGCGGCCTATGTATTTGGGTTGTCCCCCCAGGTTTTCAGGAATAGTTTGTGAAAAACCAACATTTAATTTTTGTTTTAATCGGATATCGTAATTCCCATAATCTTTCCAGTAGCAATCACGATAATCAAAAACAGGCTCTTGTCTGTTTTCGTTTATTTGAGAAATAGCAATAGAAGTGTTCTTTGGTATCTCTTCACAGTCTTCTGCATAAAAACCGCAATCAAGGTATTTTTCAAGAAATTCATATACCCCGTAAATAACCCCTCTGTTTTGACCTGTTATATAAACATTGTTACCTACAGTTTGTAAAATAAAGCCATCGCTGACAAGGTCAGTTGGAAAAGTTTTGCGGACTGTATTTCCGACAATAATTTCGTTACCGCTTGGTGCTTGTTGATCACTGATAATATCCAGAGTTTTACCTGAAATTTGAGCAATGTATTTTTGAAGCTCTTTAGCCGCGTAAACTTCGGAAGAAGGTTCGGATTGAGAAACGACAATTTTATAGTTACTTTGCCCATTTTCAACAAGCCTCAAAGGTTTGTCCTCCTCATTGACATGTTTATTTTCAACAGTACAAGCCGTCAGAGTAAACGCAGTTATTAAAACAAGTAAAGCAGCTATAAATTTTTTCATATCGCACCTCTTATTCAACTATTTTTTGAGAAATGTCATAGGGAGTGGTTTGATAAACATAATAATTAAGCCAATTTGTATAAAGCAAAGTGGCGTGTGAACGCCATGTATTTCTGGGCTTTAATTTAGGGTTGTCATCGGGAAAGTAATTATATGGGATCTCCGGATTTAGTCCTTTGTTAAGATCCCTAGTATATTCTTTTTGTAATGTTTCAGCGTCATATTCAGAATGTCCTGTCACAAAAAATTGTCTGCCTTCGGTATCTCCTACAATATGAACGCCCGAGCGATCCGATACAGACATAAGCCTTAGTAAAGGATTTTTAATAATATCTTCGGCTTTTGTTTCCGTATAACGGGAATGAGGTACTAAAAAGGCGTCGTCAAATCCTCTGAACAAGCGAGATTTTGGTGTTAAAATTTTATGTCGGTAAATTCCGCACATCTTTTTAGAAAGAGTGTGCTTTTGTATTCCATAATGGTAATAAAGACCAGCTTGTGCCCCCCAACAAACATGAAAAGTGGAGTGTACATTTGTTTTTGTCCATTCCATAATTTCGCATAACTCAGGCCAATAATCAACTTCTTCAAAAGGCATGAGTTCTACAGGAGCACCGGTAATAATCATACCGTCATAACGTTTGCTTTTTATTTGATCAAAAGTTTTATAAAAATCAATAAGGTGCTGGGCATCAGTGTTTTTTGATTTATGTGTTGCCATTTGTAAAAATTCAATTTCTATTTGAAGTGGTGTATTGGAAAAGCAGCGTAGAATTTGTGTTTCCGTTGCTATCTTAGTAGGCATAAGGTTAAGAAGCACAATGCGTAAAGGACGAATGTCCTGATGCAGTGCCCGCGTCTCGGTCATTACAAATATATGTTCGTTTTCTAATATTGCTGTTGCAGGAAGGCTATCAGGAATTTTTATCGGCATTTTTTTCACCCTTTCTGAAAACTTGCTAAAATACAAAAGCTCTTTGAAAATAGTAACTTGCAAAAAACAATATGACTGTTGCCAGTGGTTGCGCAATAACTGATGGAATGCCTGCCGCAATAAACAAAGATAAAAGTAAATATGTTAAAACTGCAATTACTATTACCAGTAAGTAATATTTAGCAGCTGATAACACTGCCTTTTTCTTATTTTTAAAAACAATTTTGCGGTTTATTATAAAATTAATAAAAGATGAAACAGCTCTTGCTGTAATAAATGAAATAAATAGCGGGATAGAAGATATTATTTCTGAAAACCCTGAATTTTCAGGCATTTTCATTTGAAAAACAAAATAAATTAACACGGAAAACAGAAGCCAATCAATTAAAGTTGCGAAGAGGCTTGAAAATAAGAATGTTGCAATATGGGCTCCAAAAACAGAATAAATGCGAATAGAGTCTTTAAAAGGATTGAAATGTGAAGATGAGTTATCATCAATATAAACAGTTTCGATTTTTACTTGTTTTATAGGTATGTTTTTTTGTTTTGTTTGCATTAAAACACGCATTTCGTAGTCGTATCGGTCTCCTGCGGTTTTAATAAAATTTTTAACGACCTTTTTTGAAAAACCTCGTAATCCGGTTTGTGTATCATTAATGCTTATACCCGATATGAATTTAAAAACTATTCTGGTTAATGAGTTTCCGAATTTTGAACGTAAAGGGACATTCTTGTTTTTATAATCCCGTGTTCCCAATATTAAGAACTCTGGGTTTGCCAAAGATTCAGCCGCGACACGCCGTATATCTTCCGGTGTGTGTTGCCCATCACTGTCCGCTGTGACGATACAATCAAAGTCTTGTATTTTATCAATTATATAACGAAAGCCTGTTTTTAATGCAAATCCTTTACCTCTGTTTGTCTGGTAGCTTATCAACGTGCAGCCAAAAGATTCTTCACATTGTTTAAATATCGGAGAAAAAGACTCTCCGCTACCGTCATTTACCAACACAATTTTGAGGAAATTTGTTTCGTAAAGTTCTTTTAAAAGCCTAAAAAGTTTTTCATCTGGCTCGTAACATGGTATTAAAACAATTGTCCGAGAAAGGTCATGCAATTAAAACACCTCTTTAAAAAATTATACCATAAATGGTTGATATAGTCAAGAGATTTCAAATAATTCATCACATTCAAGGGTTAGAGTCAAAGAAAAGCCTTTAAATCGTTAAAAAAATAACAAGTTACGAAAAAAGTCACATATCTTTGCTACATTCTGCAATAAATTATGATATAATATGCCTTGGTATTTAAATTTATACTACAGCAGAGAGGAAGTAACATCATGAGCAAAGAAACAACCATTTCTAAAGTTCCTTTCAAAGGTACTGCTGACGAAGAAAAAAAGCTTCGTGAAGTAATTGCCAAGTGGAAGGATACAAAGGGTTGCCTCATGCCGATTATGCAGGAGGCGCAGGGTATTTACGGCTATCTACCCATTGAAGTTCAAAAAATCATAGCCGATGAGCTGAATATCTCTCTTGAGGAGGTTTACGGAGTTTCTACTTTCTATTCCCAGTTCGCACTTAATCCGAAAGGGGAATACAAAATAGGCGTATGTCTGGGTACTGCGTGTTATGTTAAAGGTGCAAAAGAAGTTTACGACAAAGTATGTTCTGAGCTAAACATACAAAATGGCGGAGTAACTTCTGATGGAGTTTTTTCACTTGAAGCAACACGTTGCATCGGATGCTGCGGTCTTGCCCCTGTAATGATGATTAACGACGATGTATACGGTCAGTTGACAGCAGATAAAATTCCTGCTATCCTTGACAGTTACAGGAAGAAATAACGGAGGACAGAGAGATGAGATCAGTAGAAGAACTTAACGCCATAAAAGAGAAAACTCTTGCAAGGCTTAATGGAAATGAAATACGCGTAGTTGTGGGCATGGCTACATGCGGTATTGCAGCCGGTGCAAAACCGGTTTTTGATAAACTTAAATCTGAAGTTGAAAAAAGAGGTCTTAAAGACGTTGTTGTTTCCCAAACAGGGTGCATAGGTATGTGTAAATATGAACCTTTGGTTGATGTATATATGCCCGGCCAAGAAAAGGTTACCTATGTTTTTGTTACCCCTGAAAAGGCACTTAAAATAATTGACGAGCACGTTGTCGGCGGCAAAATTGCCGAGGACATGACCGTTGCAAGCGTCGAATAAGGAGGACAACGGATTATGACAAATTCTATCGATGAAATAAATTTTTGTAAAAAACAAACCAGGGTTGCTTTAAGAAACTGTGGTGTTATTGACCCGGAAAATATTGATGAATATATAGCAAAAGACGGTTACCAGGCCTTAGCAAAAGTTGTTAAAACTATGACTCCCGATGAAGTTATAAAGATGGTACTTGATTCCGGTCTTCGCGGCCGTGGCGGCGCAGGTTTTCCCACGGGTAGAAAATGGCAGCTTGCACGTCAACTTGTCCCTGATGCAGATCAGAAATATGTTTGCTGTAATGCTGATGAAGGCGACCCTGGAGCACTTATGGATCGTTCTGTTCTTGAAGGCGATCCTCATGCCTTACTTGAAGCAATGACTATTGCCGGTTTTGCAATAGGTGCTACACAAGGCTACATATATGTAAGAGCTGAATATCCAGTTGCTGTAAAAAGACTTAACATTGCTATTAACCAAGCACGGGAATACGGCCTTTTAGGTAAAAACATTTTAGGTTCGGATTTTTCCTTTGACTTAGACATCCGTTTAGGTGCCGGCGCATTTGTCTGCGGCGAAGAAACTGCATTAATGACGTCTATAGAAGGCCACAGGGGGGAACCTCGTCCTCGCCCTCCGTTCCCTGCAGAAAAAGGTTTGTTTGGTAAACCGTCAATTCTGAATAACGTTGAAACATATGCTAATATTGCACAAATTATACTTAACGGGCCGGAATGGTTTGCTGCAATGGGAACAGAAAAATCTAAAGGAACAAAGGTTTTTGCTCTCGGCGGTAAAATTAACAACACAGGACTTGTTGAAATTCCCATGGGAACTACACTCAGAACTGTTATTGAAGATATAGGCGGAGGAATTCCTAACGGAAAGCAGTTTAAAGCTGCTCAAACAGGCGGCCCTTCCGGCGGTTGTATCCCGACAGAGCATTTTGATATTGCAATTGATTATGACAATCTTATTTCTATCGGGTCTATGATGGGTTCGGGCGGACTTATTGTAATGGACGAAGATAACTGTATGGTTGACATAGCAAAGTTCTTCCTCGAGTTTACTGTTGACGAAAGCTGCGGAAAATGTACACCTTGCCGTATCGGAAACAGAAGACTTCTGGAGATGCTTACTAAAATTACGGAAGGCAAAGCTACTCTTGAAGATCTTGATAAAATGGAAAAGCTTTGTTATTACATAAAAGAAAATTCACTTTGCGGATTGGGGCAGACTGCACCAAATCCTGTTTTAAGTACTCTCAGATACTTCCGAGATGAATACATTTCTCATATCGTTGATAAAACATGCCCAGCAAGTGTTTGCAAAAAGCTGCTTAAATTTACTATTACCGACGCATGTAAAGGATGTACCCTTTGTGCAAGGAAATGTCCTTCAAACGCAATAACCGGTATGGTAAAAGAAAAACATGTTATCGATCAGGATAAGTGTATTAAGTGCGGCGTCTGCATAGACAACTGTAAATTCAACGCTATAGAAAAGAAATAAGGAGGTAAAAAAGATGGCTGATCTTATAAATCTTAAAATAAACGGGATCGATGTTGCCGTTCCTAAGGGTACTACAATACTCGAAGCAGCAAGAAAAGCAAATATAAAGATCCCCACACTTTGCTATTTAAAAGAAATCAACGCTATAGGTGCTTGCCGCATTTGCGTTGTGGAGGTAAAAGGAGCCAGAAGTCTTGTTGCCTCTTGTGTTTATCCCGTTTCAAACGGAATGGAAGTTTTT
Source organism: Clostridiales bacterium (assembly GCA_003343705.1). Taxonomy (GTDB): domain Bacteria; phylum Bacillota; class Clostridia; order Oscillospirales; family UBA644; genus QAKR01. The sequence continues at coordinate 5,803 of QAKR01000014.1, forward strand.
ACGAATACACATAAAGTTCTTGAATCTCGTAAAACAACTCTTGAGCTTATACTTTCCAATCATGAGCGTAAGTGTTTATCGTGTGTAAGAAGCCAAAACTGCGAGCTGCAAGCTCTTGCACTTGAATACGGCGTTGAGGAAGATACTTATGTCGGAGAAAAGTTTGAAAGTGAAGTTGAAGACACAAATCCTTCTATTGTGAGAAACAATAATAAATGTATACTTTGTCGCCGTTGTGTTGCTGTATGCAGCCATAATCAAGGTACGGGTGTTATAGGTGCAAACAACAGAGGCTTTGATACAAATATAGGCTGTGCATTTAACTTAGAGTTAAAAGATGTTCCCTGTATAGGTTGCGGACAATGTATTGTAAATTGTCCTACAGGAGCGTTAAGTGAAAAAGATGATACCGATCTAGTATGGGCTTCGATTAACGACCCCTCAAAGCATGTTGTTGTTGCTCCTGCTCCTGCGGTTCGTGTTCAGCTTGGTGAGTGTTTTGGTATGCCTATAGGTTCGAATGTAGAAGGTAAACTTGCTGCATCTCTCAGACGTCTTGGCTTTGATAAAGTGTTTGATGTTGATACAGCCGCCGATCTTACTATTTTAGAAGAGGGCACAGAGTTTATTGACAGGGTTCAAAATAACAAAACATTGCCGCTCATTACATCCTGTTCTCCGGGTTGGATAAAATACTGTGAGCATTATTTCCCCGAATTCATACCGAACCTTTCTTCATGCAAATCTCCTCAGGGTATGTACGGAGCTTTAATGAAATCCTACTATGCTGAAAAACAGGGTATAGATCCTAAAGATATTTTTGTTGTCAGTATTATGCCTTGTACTGCTAAAAAATTCGAGCGTGGTCGTGATGGTTATACAACTGATGGAATGGCAGATATCGATGCTGCGCTGACTGTCCGCGAACTTTCGAGAATGATTAAAAAAGCAGGTATTGACTTTGTTAATCTTCCTGATGAAGAATTTGATCCGATTTTCGGTATAGCAACCGGTGCAGGTCATATCTTCGGTGTTACGGGCGGAGTTATGGAAGCTGCACTTAGAACAGTTGTTGAGGTTCTTGAAGGCAAAGATAGCGAAAATATTGAGTATAAAGAAGTTCGCGGCCTTGAAGGTATTAAGGAAGCAACTTATAAAGTTGCTGGTATTGATGTTAAACTCGCTGTTGTCAGCGGGACAGCAAATGCAGGCAAATTACTTCAATTGATAAAAGAAGGTAAGGCGGATTATCATTTCATAGAAATTATGGCATGTCCGGGTGGCTGTATCAACGGAGGCGGTCAACCTATACATGACGCTTATACACAAGCAACCATGGATATTAGAAAACTACGTTCAGACGCAGTTTATTCCCATGATGAAAAGAGTGTTATGCGTAAATCGCACCTTAACCCTGTTGTAAAGGAACTTTACGATACATACTTGGAAAAACCGGGAAGCCATAAATCTCATCATTTGCTTCATACGACATATGTTGCAAGAGGTAAATAATTAACAATATATGTTTATAATATATTAACTAATTTAATATGACTAATAAAAAGGTGGCTTTCAGTTAAAATCTGTGAGCCGCCTTTTGTTGTACACGAAAAATACTAACTTTGCCCGTGATATGATCTATGATGTGATAACTATTCCATATCTTGTTAGATATGGGCGAACTCAAGTATATTATTATAAAATTACATTGAATAAAGAAAAGGATCCTTCATTTTACTGCGAAGTTTTATTTACAACAAACGAAGAAGAATAGACACTTAATTTTTTGACATAAATCCGAAAATAATATTATAAACACATTAAATGTGGTATTGGCTTTTCTTGGCTAATACCGCTTGTTTTATTTAATGAATATAAAAAACATTTACCTTATCTATTTTTGCTTTTATAATATAGACGGATAATAGTAAGTTTTATAAGCTTTTTTATATTTAATAAAATTCTTTAAAACTGCATTTTACTCCTGAAAAACGACATTTTACGAAGAGAAGTTGTATCCTTATGTATTTATGATAAAATGCATAAGAATAAATTATAAGGAGGATTTTTTATGAGCAAGACTGCAGCAATTTTAATCACATTTTTTTTAGGGGGACTTGGCGTACACAGATTTCTAACTGGTAAAATAGGAACAGGTGTTGTTTGGTTATTAACCGGAGGTTGTTTTGGAATAGGCTGGTTGATAGACTTTATTAAAGTATGCATGGGGAAATTCACAGATAACAACAACGAGGTTTGGGGAAATTAATTGCTTTAATTTGTTTAATTCTAATGTCGACTACAATGGTATTAGGGCTATGTTCTTATGGGGGTGGCCTTAGTTAGGAACAGTTTAAAAATTAGATGACAGTATGGCTTAATTATGACAAAATTGTCTCTGATGGAACAGCTGAAATAAAAACATTGAGTAATTATGCTTATAAAATCGATGGTTTTCAATCTACATATGCAAAGCTTAACGCTTTAATTGTACAAATTGAAGATCAAGCAAAGAGTATTAGCAAAACATATGATGAAAACCGAAATTTATATGCTTCCAAACAAGCAGACGTCTTTTGGTAAGTATTACTGTACAAGTTAAAAACGGCGAATAATTTCTTAATGATTTAAAAATACCGTTACATCAGGTGATGCTGCTGTTTCTGAATATTAGAAATGTTAGAAAGTTTATTATTAATCTTTTAAAAAGAAGTTAATTACAGCAAGTATTCAGCGCACATACCTATTATTATTTTTATGTAACAAAAAGAGAAAAGTTTTAACTTTTCTCTTTTTACTTTTTATTGATACATACCGTTTTGAGCCATATAATTATAAATTTTATAGCCATGTTCTTGTTCTTCTTTTTGAATATGATTTAACATTTCACGAACAGCAGTGTCAGAAAATTCAAAAAGTACAGTATTGTATTCCCCGGAAACATGCTTCTCAGTAGAAAGTGCATCAGAACAGAGAAATTCATCATTTTTTTTATTTTCGCAGTTTGACGGTGTATATTGTTCCGGAGTTAATGGGCTACTTTGGCTTTGCGGCAGGGGAGGAAGTGTTCCGTTCAAAATTTGATTAATTGTGTTAAGATGCTCTGTTTCTTTTTGCCCTAACTGAGAAAATAAATTTTTCAACTGACCGTCACATGCGTCGGCTGAATAACGGTTATATTTGTCAACACAGACCTGTTCTTGCTTTTTCATGTCTTCAAGAAGAGTTTTTTCTTTTTGTGTTAATGCCATCATATAAATCACCTCGCTGTAAGTATTACCGTAATGTATTAAAAAATTCATTTTAAAAAAAAGAAAAAGCTTTAAGAAATATCTCTTACAGCTTTTATCTTTTAAAATAAAAAGGAGTTAATAATTGATGATTGGTACTTTTGGTTTATTTTCAAGCCTTAATCGGTCGGCAATCATAGCAATAAATTCGGAATTTGTGGGTTTTCCGCGATTGCTGCTTATGGAATATCCGAAAATAGAATTGAGTGTGTCGACATTTCCTCTATCCCAAGCAACTTCAATTGCATGTCGAATAGCACGTTCTACTCGTGAGGATGATGTTTGATATTGTTTAGCAATAGTAGGATAGATTATCTTAGTTACAGCGTTTATAACATCAGGTTCTTCAACAGATAAAATAATTGCAGAACGTACATAATGATAACCTTTTACATGTGCAGGTATTCCTATTTCAAGAATTATATCAGTAACCTGCCGTTCGAGGTCTACCGTGGCATACTCATTTTTTGGGAATAGGATTTTGTTTTGTGGTTCATGCTGTGTATAACAATCTTCATCGTTTATGCATATCTGATTCATTCGTTCTGATAAAATATCAAAATCAAAAGGTTTAATTAAATAATATTCCGCACCAAGCTTCATGGTTTCTTTTATTATGGTGCTGCTGGAAATACTTGAAGCTGCTATGTAGTGTGTTTTACTATTTCGTAAAGTTACGGCTTCTTTTAAAAAGGCTATGCCGTCAACTTGAGATAAAATCACATCAAATAAAACAATGTCCGGTTGTTTTGATTTAATAAGTTCAAGTGCATAGAGGGGATTGTCGGTCGTTTGCAGAATGTCAAAACCTTTCCGTGTAAGTTTTTCCGACACTACCGCTCTGAAGTCGGGTTGGTCGTCCACTACAAGTACTGTTTTTCTTTTTAAGCATTCTTTGTCTTTCACCATTCTATTCCTCCATTTTTTTTGTTTTCTGATTTGCTAACTAATTTTAACATATCAAAAAATCCAATTCAAGAGTTTTTTTGCACGAAAAAAACCGATATTTTCGACATCGTTTTTAAAAAATACATTATTTACCAATAATTTGTAATAAATGTGTCGAAACGTCTTATATTAAGACGTATAATTGTTGAATATGACGAATATTTATATAAAAATAAGCCATAAAATCAAAAATTAAAATGATTTTTTGCCTATACTATTGAAAAAGCTAATGTTATTTGATATAATGTATTATTATAATAATATTCACTTGAACAAATAATTTTATGTAATATTGTCTTATAGTATATATTTCAGTATTTCATAATAGGAAAGGACGGAGCGTGCTTGGCAATTCTTTCTGCCCAAGATCTTTCAAAGATATATGGTATTGATGTTATTTTTGAAGATGTTTGTTTTAAAATAGAAAATAAAGAGAAAATCGGTATTGTTGGTGCTAACGGGGCAGGTAAAACAACGCTTTTTCGTCTTGTTACAGGGGAAGAAGAACCGGATAGCGGTATTATAATACGTGAAAAAGATTTAACACTTGCGTATATGAGCCAACACAGCGATTTTACTTCGGAAAAAAATGCAATAGATGAAGTTTTAACTATTTTTGAAAAACAACTTGAAATTGAACGTGAAATTGAGAGGGTTACTACTCTTTTACAAACAAGCCAAGATGAACACTTGTTTAACCGTATACACAGTTTAAATGAAGTGTTTGCCGAAGAAGGTGGATTAACATTTAGAGCCCGGATAAAATCTGCCTTGTTAGGTCTTGGCCTTACTGAAGATGAGATTATACTTCCGTTATCATCTCTTTCAGGCGGACAACGTACCAGGGTTTTACTTGCAAAAGTTTTGCTTTCAGATGCGTCTCTTCTTTTATTGGATGAGCCTACAAACCATCTTGACATTGCTGCAACGGAATGGTTAGAGGATTTTTTACAAAATTATAGGGGTGCTGTAGTATTAATATCTCATGACCGTTTTTTTCTTGATCGTATATGTCAAAAAACTTTTGAGCTTGAAAATAAAAGACTTAAAATCTATGGCGGAAATTATACATATTATAAAGAAAAGAAAGCCTTTGACCGTTTGACCCTTGAACGTGATTATGAGCAAAAACAAAAAGAAATTAAAAGAATAGAAGGTATAATAGAGCAGCAAAAACGATTTAATCAAGAACGCAATTATGTTACCATTAAGAGTAAGTTGAAACAAATAGAGCGGATAGAGAAAACTGTTGAGAAGCCTGAAAAAGAACCTGACGAAATACATTTTAATTTCCAAGCTTGTTCAGGGGCTGCAAATGAAGCCCTTGTTTTAAAGAATGTATCAAAAAGCTTTGGAGGTAAATCTCTTTTTAAAAATGCTGATTTGCTAATAAAAAGCGGTGAGAAAGTTTTTTTAACAGGGAAAAACGGTTGTGGTAAAACAACGATGTTTCGTATAATATTAAATAAGGTTAAAGCGGACAGCGGAAATATTATAATCGGCAATCGTGTTAAAATAGGTTATTACGACCAAGCTTTGTCTGATCTTGATGATGGTAACACAGTTTTTGAAGAGATATCAAATGCATATCCTAAAATGACCAACGGAGAAATTCGTTCTGCTTTAGGTTCTTTTTTATTCTGCGGCGATGATGTTTTTAAAAGTATTTCTGCTCTTTCAGGTGGTGAGAGGGCTCGTGTTTTACTAGTTAAACTAATACTCTCACAAACAAACTTTCTTATGTTGGATGAACCTACTAACCATTTAGACATTGCTTCAAAAGAAGTTTTAGAACAAGCATTAAAACAATATAACGGAACTCTTTTTGTTGTTTCTCATGATCGTTATTTTATAAATACACTTGCCGACAAAATCGCATTAATGAATGAAGAAGGAATTACCGTATACGAAGGAGATTACGAAAATTACCTTGATAAAATTTCCGGACCTCTAAAAGCGGAAAAAGAAAAGACGCAAAAAGGGCAAAGTGACTATGAAAAGCGTAAAAATGAAGAATCGGAGAAACGTAAAAGACAAACCAGGATAAAGAGGATCGAAAAAGATATTGAAAAACGTGAAGAAGCTATACAAAATTTAACCAAAGAAATCGAGACCCCTGAAATAGCGGCTGATTATAACAAACTTTCTGAAGTGTCCGCACTTTTAGAAAAAGAACAAGCCGAACTAGACAGATTATTTTATGAATGGGAAGAGGTAATGCAAAATGAAGAATAAAGTAGGATTTATCGGTGTAGGTAATATGGCAAGCGCTATTATATTAGGTATAACCGGAAAAAAATATGAAGCAGAAGATATTTCAATCTTTGATATCGACGAAAATAAATGTGCAGCTTTATCAGAAAAAGGGATAACAGTAGAGAAAAGTGCTGAAGATCTTGTTAAAAATACAGAAATTGTTTTTTTAACAGTAAAGCCTGGCCATTTAAACGAAGTCTTAAAGTCTATAAGGAACGCTGTATCTGCTCAAAATATTTTTATAAGTGTTGTTGCCGGCGTTAGTAGTAGTTATATAAAGGAAGAACTTAATAATTATTCTCTTTCTGTTGTTAGAGTAATGCCGAACACACCTGCGCTTTTAGGTGTAGGGGCAACTGCCGTAGCTTTTGATAAAAACATCAGTGAAGAAAATAAACAAAATATCTGTGATATATTTGACAGTGTGGGCATTTGCCGTGTTCTTGACGAAACTCAAATGAATGAGGTTGTAAGCGTTAACGGTTCTTCCCCTGCGTATGCGTATATGTTTATAAAAGCCCTTATTGACGGCGGGGTTAAGCAGGGTATTGCACCCGATGTGGCGAAAGATCTTGCTGTCCAAACACTTTTAGGCAGTGTTCAGATGGTGAAAAATTCACCCCTTTCCGTTGATGATTTAATAAAAGCAGTTTGTTCCCCAAAGGGCACAACTCTTGAAGCTGTGCGTGTTTTAACAGAGAATGACTTTGAAGAAACGATTATAAAAGCTATGGAAGCGTGTACAAAACGTACACGGGAGCTTGAAGGTGAGATTAAAGAGTGAAAACGGAAAAATTAAATTTTTTGTGTTATATGAGCTAATTTGCCCCTGTTTAAGGCGAAAAAGAAACGAAAACGGGCTCTTTTTTTAGAATTTGTGCAATGTGTACAAATTGCGGATATATAATTTGTTGATATAGCCACTTTTCAAATCTTTGAATTTGTGGTATCATTTCAATAGCATCATTATTAGTATGTTTTCATTGGAGGTATTTTGTAGTGGCAGGAGTTATACTGAAAGGTATTGGTAAGGTATATGCAGGCGGTGTTCGCGCTGTAACGGATTTTAACCTTAAAATCAAAGATAAAGAGTTTATCGTCATGGTCGGACCTTCCGGTTGCGGTAAATCGACAACGCTCAGAATGATCGCAGGCCTTGAAGAAATCAGTGAGGGCGAATGTCTTATAGACGACCGCATTGTTAATGATGTACCTCCTAAGGACAGAGATATAGCAATGGTTTTCCAAAACTATGCACTTTATCCTCATATGACGGTTTTTGAGAACATGGCGTTCGGCCTTAAGTTAAGAAAATTCTCAAAAGAAGAAATTAAACGCCGAGTTGATGAGGCTGCAAGAATTCTTGATATTTCACATCTTCTTGAAAGACGTCCGAAGGCTTTATCAGGTGGTCAGAGACAGCGTGTTGCTCTTGGTCGTGCCATCGTACGTGAACCAAAAGTCTTCTTGCTTGACGAGCCTCTTTCAAACCTTGACGCAAAATTACGTGCTCAGATGAGAACGGAGATATCAAAACTCCATCTTCGTTTGGGAACAACATTTATATACGTTACGCATGACCAGACAGAGGCTATGACAATGGCATCTCGTATTGTAGTTATGAAAGACGGTTTTATTCAGCAGTGTGATACCCCGCAAAACCTTTATGACGCTCCGGTTAACCTTTTCGTTGCAGGCTTTATAGGTTCACCTCAAATGAACTTTATTGAAGCAAAACTCACTCGTAGAGGCGAAGATGTTTTTGTAAACTTTGCAGAATTTTCACTTCGCTTACCACGTGAAAAGGTAATGACTGAAAATTATGAGAAACTTATGTCATACGGCGGCAAACAGGTTATGGTAGGTATTCGGCCCGAAGCTATACATGACGAGGAAATGCACCTCGAAAGGAACCCTGACAGCATAATTACTGCAAACGTTGAAGTTACGGAAATGATGGGTTCAGAAACATATTTATTCCTTGATGTAGCCGAATCAAAGGTCACAGCGAGAGTTGCACCTACAACACTTGCAAAACCGGGAGATACTATTAAGGTTTGTTTTGATATGGATAAAATACATTTATTTGACATCGATACAGAAGAAGTTATTATCAATTAGGAGCAGCATCTTGGTCACATTTACATCAACTACAGAATATATTTAGAATATCGGGAATATTCCAACGAAAGTTGGGATATTCCCGTTGCTGTCTTTAATCAGGAGCGAGGACATATAAATGTCACAAAACATGCCTTTTTCAGACCTTTTTAAAAAATTTGCGCCATATATTTCATATGCAGCGTCCTCTTTTCCTGTACGCCATAGGGAAGATCTTATGCAGGAAGGTTATTTAGGTCTTTACCAAGCATGCGGATCTTATGACGTGGATAAAGATGTTCCATTTAATGCATTTGCAAAGATTTGTATTAAACATCGTATGCTGACAGCTTATAAAAGTATGGGTAAAGATGATGATACCCTGGTTTTAGATGAAGCACTTATAGATGATCGCAGAACAGCAGAAAGCATGGAAGCAAAAGATTTTTTTAATAACTTAAGAAAAAATCTTACAGATCTCGAAAGAAATGTTTTAGATGAATATTTAAAAGATCTTTCATATGATCAAATAGCAAAAAATCTTAATATTACACAAAAAAAAGTGGATAACACAATAAGCCGCGTAAAGCGCAAAATAAAAGATAAATATACTTTTTAAAGTATTATTTATATATATGCCCGGCAAAAGCACGCTTTGAAAATTTCCCTAAACTCAGGAGGCATAGGCTTTTCAAGAAACTGTCTTCTCAAAGGCTTTTTTGCACACAGAAGCTCAGAGATGGAACCTACTGTAAGGCAAGGAACAAACGGGAATGCTCTCGCCTAAGCGAGAGTTTGAAAAAAAAATGCACCTACGGTATCTGCGGTTTTTTTCGGCGCCCCGGTGTAAGTCCGGGAATGGGCTATTAAAAATTTAAGTGAGGTATACTTAGCATGTACGAAGACAAAGAGTTAGTTTGTAAGGATTGCGGTCAGACATTCGTTTTTACCGCTGGTGAACAGGAATTTTATGCGGAGAAAGGCTTCCAGAACGAGCCCCAGCGCTGCAAAGACTGCAGATCCGCAAGAAAAGCTGCAAGCAAAGGCACAAGAGAGTATTTCATTACAACATGTGCTAAATGCGGCGGCGAAGCTAAAGTTCCGTTCCAGCCCAGAGAAGACAAGCCTGTGTATTGCAGCGAATGCTTTGCAAAGATGAAAGAAGAAGGTTCTGCCGAATAATCTTTTTTCTGTTGATGTGTGCAATAAAGGGGCCGGTGCAATGCGCACAGGCCTCTTTTTTAAATTTAGGAGGATATCTGATGAAAATTATTATTGCTCCTGACAGCTTTAAAGGGTCTATAGAAGCTACACAGATATGTGATTTGCTTGAAAAAAATATATTAAATAAAAAACCGAATGCTCATATAATAAAAATGCCTCTTGGCGACGGAGGAGAGGGAACTGAAGATGCATTTTATACAGCTTACCCTAAATCATTTAAAAAAGAAGTAATTATAAAGGATTTATTCGGGCGAAAAAAAAGTGTACATTATATTATAAATGGTGAAGAAGCTTATATTGAAACAGCTTTAGCGGTAGGCCTTGATAAAACACGACTTGATGTTATGCATTCTTCAAGTGAGGGTGTGGGGCAGATGATTTTGTCTGCACAAAAAAACGGTATAAAACGAATATATTTAGGCTTAGGCGGAAGCGGAACATGCGATGCAGGAACAGGTGCTTTGGCTGAAATGGGATTACACTTTTATGATGCTCAAAATAATACCCTTAAACCATGCGGTGAAAGCCTCGAAAGCATATATAAAATCTCAGGTGAAATAAAGAATCTTACGCAAATGTGCGAGTTTTTTGCTGTGGCAGATGTTCAGAACCCTCTTTACGGAGAAAACGGTGCGGCATATGTTTACGCACCTCAAAAAGGAGCAGACCAACAAGACGTTCAAGTCCTTGACAGAGGACTTCGGAATTTTGCAAAAGTTTCCGGTTATGATAATGTCGCAAACTCTTCCGGTTCCGGGGCAGCCGGCGGGCTCGGATTTTTTATTAAGGCATATTTAAATGCGAAAATAATCTCCGGTATAGATTTTGTGCTTGATTTGTATAAATATGATGAAATTGATGCAGATTTAATAATAACAGGTGAGGGATGCATTGACGAACAGACACTTTACGGGAAAACAGTAAGCGGGGTGTTGCGTCGCGCAAACGGCAGACGTGTTTTAGCAATATGCGGTAAAACGGGTATTGGTTGCAAAAATCTCGGCTGTGAAGTTGTTTCAATTAACCCACCTGATGAACCTCCTGAAATTTCTATGAAAAATGTAATAAAAAATCTATCTGATTTTAACATAGATAAATATCTATAATATTTAAATTTGTAGTAAGAAGGTGCCATTGTTGTATAAATTCAAAGAGGTTTGCATTAAAGAGGCCGACACTTTTGCAAAAGAGAACGGAATATTTTTTCAAACGTCTAATTGGTCGGATTTCCGCAGTTGTTTTAAAACTGCATCTTTTTTAGGGTATAACGGCGATAAAGTCGTTTTAAGTTGTGTACTTTTTTTACTTCCTGTGTATTTAACACCATATAAAATCGGTTATATAACACGTGGATTTGTTTGTGATTATTCAGATAAAACTCTTATTTCGGAATTTACCGATTTTCTTAAAGATTATATGAAAAGAAAACATATAATTTATCTTATTTTTGATCCTCATTGTCAGCGTCGTGTAGATTTTAACGATCCTGAAAATGATATAAACGAATTTTTTAAAAGCTTGGGTTATATAGAGAATAATATTTTATGTTTACAACCTAAAACAAATTACTTGCTTAAATTAAATAAAGACGAACAATGCAGCACTGAGGAAAAACGCCTTTGGAAAGGCTTTTCGCAAAGGCTTCAAAATGATATACAGATAAGTTACGACCGTGGTGTTTCACTTGAAAAATATCGTGGTGATAATAAAAAAGCTGTTGAAATATTTTATAATCTTTTAGTTGAGACTACTGCTAAAAAAGGCTTCGGACACCGGGATCTTGAATACTATCAAAAATTTGCTTCTTCACTTGCTGATTATGTTACAATCTATTTATATAAATATAATTCTGAGAGAGATATATTATATACTGAAAACATTTTAAAAGATGTTGAAGAACAAATAAATCGATTTAATGAAGAAATTGCAAATCCAGAGACAACTGATAAAAAACGTGAAAGACTTTATCCGAAACTTAAAGAAGCTGAAAAGCAGAAAAAAGCAACAATAAAACGCCTTGAAATCGCAAAAAATCATACGGATGATCCGTATATATCGGCGTTTTTCTATATAAAGATGGGAAATAAAGCTTATAATTTCTATGGTGCAAATTCTGTATTTTTACGTGACCTTAAGCTAACCGCAAATTATTGGGATTTAATTAAAGATAGCCTTGACGGCAAGGTTGAAACGTTTAATATGGGCGGAACTTTAAAACTGACAACAGACGATATTAAAAAAGATCCTATGTATGAGCTTTACCAATATAAATGCCAATATGGCGGTGAGTTTGTGGAAATGCCAGGCGAGTTTTTCTTGATTTCACGCCCCAAGCTGTTTGATTTATTCCATAATAAATTGCATTATTTCAGAAGGTTGATATTTAGATTATGAGGCTTGATTTTGCTTTATCTAATGCGGGCGTGGGAAGCCGCAGAGAGATAAAAATTTTAATATCCCGCGGGAAAATCAGTGTCAACGGAAAAGAAGCAAGAAATCCTGCTCAAAATGTTGAACAAACAGATAATGTTTTTGTATTGGGAAAAAGAATTGATATACAAAGATATATTTATCTTATGATGAATAAACCTGCCGGTTATGTATGTACTACGGCTGAAAATGAAAAAAACGTTTTTGAACTTGTACCGGAAGATTTTCGCCGAAAAGACCTGTTCTGCGTAGGTCGTCTGGACAAGGATACAACAGGACTTTTGCTTTTAACTAATGACGGAGATTTTTCGCATAATATAATTTCTCCTAAAAAATCTTGTGAAAAGACATATCGAGTAACTCTTTTGCATCCCGTAACAGATGAAGACATTTATGCATTTGAAGAAGGTTTAACCCTCTCTAATGGAGAAAAAACTCTTCCTGCACGGCTTGAACGTACTAAAGATGAAAAAGTTGTTTTGGTGAGCCTTAGTGAAGGTAAATACCACCAAGTTAAGCGGATGTTCGGTGCGTGTCATAATCGAGTGATGGAATTATGTCGTATTAAAATAGGTGATTTCATTTTACCTGATGATTTAGATTGCGGCATGTGCCAAAAATTACCAATAGAAAAAGGCGAAAGTATCGAAAAAAATTCATAAAAATCGGTTGATTTCTTTTGTTGAAAGAGCTATAATAGAATGGATTATTAATTAAGGGTGATTTCAGTGGAAAAATGTAATATTGCAGTTGTAGGTTACGGCGGAATGGCCGCAGGATGGCACGTTCCTCATTTACTTGATATGCCGGATAAATTTAATTTATGTGGTGTTTATGATATTTTAGAAGAGAGACGTGAAGTAGCACGCAAGAATAATATTTTTGCATATGAGACTTTTGAAGATCTTCTTTCGGACAAACGTATAGAGCTTGCAATAATAGCTATTCCCAATGATCAACATAAACCTATCGCAAAAGCTTTAATGGAACATAAAATTAATGTTATATGTGAAAAACCCGTTACGATGTCTTCTGCGGATCTTGAAGAAATGATAGCCTCCGCAAACGAGAACGGTGTTTTATTTACCGTACATCAAAACAGGCGTTGGGATGAAGATTATCTTATTATAAAAAAGCTTTATGACGAGAATACTCTCGGAAAAATATTTAATATAGAAAGCCGTGTTCATGGTTCAAGAGGCATCCCCGGAGATTGGCGCAACACAAAAGTTGCCGGAGGCGGTATGGTTCTTGACTGGGGTATTCACCTTTACGATCAGATACTTATGATGACCGGTAATGATAAAGTCGTTTCAGTCTTTTCAGATCTTTCATTTGTTACAAACGAAGAAGTTGATGACGGATTTAAAACAATTCTTCATTTTGAAAGCGGCCTTACTGCACATATTGAAGTTGGTACCTCAAACTTTATAGAACTCCCACGTTGGTATGTAATGGGTGAGAATGGCTCAGCTGTCATAACCGACTGGGCTTTAAACGGTAAAATCGTCAAGGTTACCGATTGGGAAAAACGCGAGCCTGTTCCTGTTGCAACTGCGGCAGGTCTTACCAAAACAATGGCTCCGAGAACTGATGAAACAATTGCAGAAGAACCTTTACCGAGAGTCCCCAGCGATATTAATGAATATTACATAAATGTTGTAAAAGCAATAAGAGGCGAAGAGCCTGTTAATATTAAACACGACGAGCTCAGACGCTCTATGAAACTTATGGAAGCAGTGTTTGAATCTGCTGCAAAAAACGAGGTTATTCACACTGTAATTTAAGGAGAAAAAATGCTTACATTTCTCAACACCGTTGCCATTCTACCCCCTAATGACGGATGGAAAAATCTTTTATTTATAAGCTTGTTGGCTTTGTTTGTTGTGCTCGGCTGTGTGGCGGTTATTATACGCAACGAAAGATCCCTCCGACCCTATGAGCCTAAAAAACGAAAAGATAAAAAGAAATCCTCAAAATAAACAGTATACGAAAGAGGCAAGGTGAGATCTGAAAAGTTAATACTTATAAAAGTATTTCCCCTTAAGCATAATATGCAGTAGGGTAGATCGGATAAAAGCCTGCCGAAGTTGTTTTCGGCAGGCTTTCTTGTTCATTTATATAAAAAGGAGTTCACAATGGATAGTTTACAAAAGGCAAGAGAAAAAATAGATGCTGTCGATAAAGAAATGGCTTGCTTGTTTTGCAAGCGTATGGAAGCTGTTAAAGAGGTTGTGAATTTTAAAAAAGAAAATAATTTACCGGTAACTGATGTTTCTCGAGAAAAATCAGTTATAGAAAAAAACTGCGAATATATAGAAAATGACGATTACAAAGAATATTATCGTGATTTTATATCTCACACAATGGCAATTTCACGTCAATTTCAGCAGTCTGTACTTAAAAAAGATGTTGTTGCATATCAGGGTGTGGAGGGTGCTTTCAGCCATATTGTTTTATGCAAAATGTTTCCTCACGCACAAGCACAGGCTCATGCAACATGGGAAGATGTCTTTAATGCTGTTGAAAACGGAAGTGCTGCTTACGGTATTTTGCCATTTGAAAACAGCCAAGCAGGTGATGTTGCGGAAGTTTTAGATTTATGTTTTACACATAAATGTTATGTTCTTGATGTTGTGGATTTACCGGTTAGGCAAAATCTGCTTTGTATTGAAGGTGCAACGTTAAGTGATATAAAAGAAGTTTACAGTCATCCGCAAGCTATAAGCCAGTGTGCACGTTTTTTAAAAAGCCTGGGCATATCGGCTACTCCTATGGAAAATACAGCTGTTGCAGCAAAATATGTAGCGGAATCTTCTGATAAATGTAAAGCGGCTATTGCAAGTGAACAAACCGCAAGGCTATATGGCCTTTCTGTCCTTGCTCCGGATATAAACACAAGTGTTAAAAACACCACAAGGTTTATTATAATAGGGTTAGAGCCTTCTGAAGGCGGAAGCAGATTTAGTTTACTCTTCACTGTTCCGCATGTCTCGGGAAGCCTGGCAAAGGTTATACAGGAAATAGCAGGAATGGGATATAATTTGGAAAGTATTAAAAGTCGCCCTATGCCTGATGCTCCTTTTGAATATTATTTTTATGTAGAGATAGTAGGAGACTTAACAGACCAAAAAACAAAAGAGCTTAAGCAAAATCTATCAAGAATTTGTAAAAGTATACGTGTTTTGGGGAGTTATGATAAAAAAACAGTAGAAGGATAGAATTTTCTGCGAAAGGATTTTATATATGAAATTAACAGTGAAACTGGCAGAACGCAGTTATGATGTTATTATCGAAGCCGGAGCACTTAACAAAATAAAAGAATTTGCAAACCTTAACCGTAAAGTTATGGTTGTAAGTGATGACGGTGTTCCACCGGAGTATATAAAAACCGTTCTATCGCAAGCAGGCCAAGGGTTCAGTATTATTTTACCTCAAGGAGAAGTTTCAAAGAGCCTTCATGGTTATGAAAGAATATTACATGAGTTGTTAAATAATCGATTTACACGACACGACTGTGTTGTCGCTATAGGTGGCGGTGTTGTAGGCGATCTTGCAGGATTTGCAGCCGCAAGTTATATGCGCGGAATAGATTTTATAAACTGTCCCACAACAACTTTATCACAAATTGATTCTTCTATAGGTGGTAAAGTCGCAATAAATTTTGAAAATACAAAAAATATTGTAGGTGCATTTTATCAGCCTAAGTGCGTAATTGCTGACACAAAAACGCTTAAAACTCTACCTCATCGTCATTATATAAACGGCCTTGTAGAAGCTGTAAAAGCCGGGTTAATTGCAGATGGTAGGCTTTTTGAAATTTTTGAAAATGAAGATATTGATAAACATTTGGATATGATTATCTGCCGTAGTCTTGAAGTTAAAAAAAATATAGTAGAAAAAGACGAAAAAGAAACAAGCCTTCGTGCAATTCTTAATTTCGGACATACAATAGGACATGCGATTGAAAGCCTGCACATGGATAAATGGTATCATGGTGAATGTGTTGCTTTGGGAATGATACCCATGATAGAAAATGATGAAATACGCAATCGTGTAAAATATGTTTTCAAACGCCTTGGGCTGAAAGATCAAATTACTGATAACCCAGATGAATTGTATGAAATTATGACTCACGATAAAAAAGCAGATAAAGAGACGATAACAGTTGTTAAGGTTAGTACGATAGGAAATGCGGAGCTTATAAAAATAACTTATCCGCAGCTTAAAAAACTTGTAGAGGAGGCTTCGCAATGAGCAATACACTGGGAAAAGCCCTAACTTTAACACTTTTTGGTGAAAGCCACGGCGCGTCTGTCGGCTGTGTTGTGGACGGAATAGCCGCTGGGATAAAGGTTGACGAAGCTTTTATAGCCTCTCAAATGGACAAGCGTCGTGCAAAGGGTTTAATTTCAACACAAAGACACGAGGGTGATATTGTTTTAATCCAAAGCGGGGTTGTTAACGGTTATACAACCGGAACACCTCTGTGCTTAATTATACAAAATACAAATACAAAAAGCGGAGATTACTCAAAAACTCAAGGACTTTTAAGACCCGGTCATGCTGATTTTACCGCACACATAAAATATAAAGGGTTTGAAGACGCACGAGGCGGCGGCCATTTCAGCGGACGTTTAACCGCACCTATTGTGGCAGCTGCAAGCATTTTTGTAGATTTGTTTAAAAGTAAAAATGTACATATAGCAACACATTTGCTAAAATGTGCAGGAGTAGAAGACGCATCTTTTTCGGCAGAATTTGAAATTTTAGCAAAGCAGATTAATCAGCTTAATATAAGTGATTTTGCAGTTTTGGATACTGAAGCAGGCGAAGTAATGCAAGAAAAAATTGAAAATGCCGCTAAAGAAGGCGATAGCGTAGGCGGAGTGCTTGAAACAATTATAACAGGCTTACCTGTGGGCCTAGGCGAGCCGTTTTTTAACAGTGTGGAAAGTGCTTTGGCACATGCCTTATTCAGCATCCCCGCAGTTAAAGGGGTGGAATTTGGCATAGGGTTCCGGTTTGCTGATAAAAAAGGCAGTGAAGCAAATGATTTCTTTATTACCGACGGTAAAAACATTTTTACTAAAACAAATAATAACGGGGGTATTAACGGAGGCATAACAAACGGTATGCCTATAATAGTCCGAACGGTTATAAAACCTACGCCCAGTATATATAAACAACAGCAAACCGTTAATATAGATACCATGACAAATGAAACCTTACAGCTGCACGGCCGGCATGATCCTTGTATTTTACACCGTGCTCGTGTTGTTCAAGACAGCCTCTGTGCGCTTGTTTTGGCAGATCTTGCAACCCAGGTATATGGTGTAACGTGGCAGGAGGCAAAACCATGGATTACGGGCTGATAGGTTCAAAACTCGGACATAGCTATTCAAAAATAATTCATGAGATGCTTTGCGATTATATATATGAGCTGAAACCTCTTGCTACTAAAGAAGATTTTTCTGAATTTATACAAAAAAAATCATTTAAAGCAATTAATGTAACTATTCCGTATAAACAAGATGTCATACCTTATCTTGATGAAATAAGTGATAAGGCAAGAAGTATAGGTTCTGTTAACACTATTGTTAATCGTAACGGAAAGCTTTGCGGAGATAATACGGATTTTGACGGGTTTTTATATATGGTGAGGCGTACAGGCTATAATCTTACCGGAAAAAAGGCTTTAATACTGGGTACGGGCGGTACACAAAAGACTGTATATGCTGCTTTACAGAGTGCTGGAATTTCAAAAGTTGTGTGTGTTAGCCGTAACCCTTCGGCAGATGAAATAAGTTATGAAAATATAAAGAGCCAAGAAGATGTTCAGGTAATAGTAAATACTACACCTGTGGGTATGTATCCCGACTGCGGTATAAGCCCTGTTGATCTATCATCTTTTTCATCCCTTGAAGCTGTTTTTGATGTTGTGTATAATCCATTTGAAACAAAGCTCCTTTTTGATGCAAAACAAAAAGGCTGTATAACATCAAACGGGCTTGCAATGCTTGTAGCTCAGGCAAAATATGCAGCTGAAATTTTTATAAGTAAAAAAATAAAAGAAGAAAAAATCGAAGAGATTATAAAAAAGCTCTATAAAGATATTATAAATATAGTTTTAATCGGTATGCCGGGTTGTGGTAAAACAACTTTCGGTAAATATCTTGCAAATGAATTTAACAAGAATTTTGTGGATATTGATGAACAAATCGAAAAAGAAACAAACAAAACAATCCCTAAGATTTTTGCTGATGAGGGTGAAGTTGCTTTTAGGATAATAGAAAGCTTTTTAACAGCAAAAGTTTGTGCACAAAGTCGTCAGGTTATTGCAACAGGCGGTGGGGTTGTTACTCGTGAAGAAAACATCCTGCCTTTGAGACAGAACAGCCTTGTAATTTATTTAGAGCGAGATATAAATAACCTTCAAATAGGAGGAAAAAGGCCTTTGAGTAAGGATAGAGCAGCTCTTAAAAAAATGTACGAGCTTCGTGATCCTCTTTATAAAAAAGCAGCTCATTTTTCCATAAATGTTGATGGTGATTTAACTTCCGCGGAAGAGTGTCTAAAGGAGAAGATTTATGAAGTTTTTGATAGTTAATGGCCCTAATATAAATATGCTTGGCATTCGCGAACCTGAAAAGTACGGAACTCTTAGCTATAAAGAATTAGTGAAATATATTCGTGAACAAGCCGAAAAAATAGGTGTTGAAGTAAACTTTTTTCAAAGTAATTCGGAGGGCGAGATAGTCACTTCTATACAAAACGCATATAACGTTTACGACGGTATTGTTATTAATCCTGCCGCATATACCCATACCAGCATAGCAATCCTTGACGCTTTGAAAGCTGTTGCTCTTCCTGCTGCGGAGGTGCATATTACAGATATAACAAAACGCGAGCCTTTTCGCCAGGTCAGTTATGCCGGGTTGGCGTGTAAATTTCATTTTATAGGGCAGGGTAAAGAAGGATATATTAATAGTATTAAAGCTTTAGCAGAAGATATAAAAACAATCTAAGATAAATTTTCCGAAGATATAGAGGTATTAAAATATGA
Organism: Clostridiales bacterium; assembly: GCA_003343705.1. GTDB lineage: Bacteria > Bacillota > Clostridia > Oscillospirales > UBA644 > QAKR01. Next base: position 25,117 of record QAKR01000014.1, read on the forward strand.
TTATAAGCACAAAACGAGGAACTCCGGTTGAAGAACTTTATAAAATGATCCGAGAGCTTGAGAGTAAAGGCGTTTCGGTCACACTTATCAGAGGTACCGATTATAACGTGTTCGGGCTTGTTGGAGATACAACCGTTATTGATGAAAAACAGGTACGTGCAAATCCATATGTTGAAAATGTTCAGCGTGTAAGTGAACCATATAAAAAGGCAAACCGTTTATTCCATGAAGCGGACAGCATTATAAACGTTGGTGGCATTCCTGTGGGCGGAAGCGAAAAAATTGTTGTGATAGGCGGTCCGTGTAGTATTGAAGGGGCACAGCAAACATTAGATATAGCAGAGGAAGTTAAAGCTGCAGGAGGATGTATGCTTCGTGGCGGAGCATATAAGCCTCGCACAAGCCCATATGCTTTTCAAGGACTCGGCACTGAAGGAATTTTAGATATGGTTGCAGCACGCGAAAAAACGGGTATGCCTATTGTAAGTGAACTTATGAGCGAAGATAAGATAGAAGAATTTCAAGAATATGTTGACCTTGTTCAGATTGGTGCACGCAACATGCAGAATTTTAATCTTCTTAAAGCAGTAGGGAAAATAAAAAAACCTATTTTGCTTAAACGTGGGCTTGCAAATACAATAGAAGAATGGATTATGAGTGCAGAATATATAATGGCAAGCGGAAATGAAAATGTTATATTTTGCGAACGAGGTATAAGAACATTTGAAAAATATACTCGTAACACTCTTGATTTATGCGTAATTCCTATTATAAAAGAAAAAACACACCTACCCATTATTATAGACCCAAGCCATGCAACGGGGAATTATAAATATGTTGAAAGCATGAGTCTTGCAGCCATTGCTGCAGGTGCGGATGGGCTTATAATAGAGGTGCATTCATGCCCGGAAAAGGCTCTCAGTGATGGTGCTCAAAGCCTTATTCCTCCTAAATTTGCAGAAACAATACGTAAAAGCCGTGAAATTGCAAATGTTATAGGCAGGGATATATATTAAATTACAAGGAGGGCGCAATATATGCGTGTGTCTCTAAATCCCGGAGAATTCAACGGATCGCTTACTGTTCCCCCCAGTAAAAGCATGGCTCATAGGCTTCTTATAGCTGCAAGCCTTGCAAATGGTGAGAGTGTTATTGAAAATATTGCTTTAAGTAACGATATAAAGGTTACGGCGGAAGGTTTACGTATTTTAGGTGCGGATATATATATAAAAGGTAATGCTGCAAAAATAAACGGTATAGAACGCTTTTTGCCTGTAAATCAACCTGTTAATTGCGGTGAAAGCGGAAGCACGCTTCGCTTTTTTATCCCTCTTTTTTCGCTTACTGACAGCCGCATAACATTTAAAGGTGAGGGCAGACTTATGCAACGGCCTCAAAACATTTATGCTCAAATTTTTAAAAAGCGCAGGCTTATGTTTGAGCAAAAAGGCGATACGTTAACAATAAGCGGACCACTTACTGAAGGGGAATACTCCATACCTGGTAATGTCTCGAGCCAGTTTATAACAGGTCTTTTATATGCACTTGCTTTTGGCGATGGTGAAAGTATAATTCACATCACCCCTCCGTTTGAAAGCAGAAGTTATGTTGAACTTACACTTGAAGCTCAGAAATTATTTGGTGTTGATGCTTATTTTTACGATGATTTTACAATAAGAATAAAAGGTAATCAAAAATATATTCCTTGTAAATGTATTGTAGAGGGAGATTATTCACAAGCCGCATTTTGGCTTGTTTGCGGTAGTATCTGCGGTAATGCATCGGTTAAAGGACTTTTGCCTAATAGCAAGCAAGGAGATAGAGTTATATTAGATATCCTTGCCCGCTGTGGCGCCAATATTGAAATCCACAATGAATTTATAAATTGCAGTAAAGCCTCTTTAAAGGCAACACAGATAGATCTTTCAGATTGCCCTGATTTAGGGCCTATCTTAATGGTTTTAGCTCTTTTTTGTCAAGGTAAAACTATAATTTCAAATGCTGCTCGATTACGTATGAAAGAAAGTGATCGTATTTCTTCTATGCAACAGGAAATAGCAAAAATGGGCGGAAAAATATTAGCAGATGAAAATTCTGTTCAAATAGAAAGATGTACTTTACATAAAGCTGAAAATCTTTCAAGCCACAACGATCATAGGATTGCTATGTCGCTGGCAGTAGCTGCTGTATGTGCAGGCGTTCCTGTAAGTATAAGCGGCGCCCAAGCTGTTAATAAAAGCTACCCGACATTTTGGGAAGATTTGAAAAGCATGGGCGTTAAGGTGGATTATTATGACGAATAAGAAGATTTGTATCGTAGGAATGGGTTTGCTTGGCGGTAGTTATGCAATGGGGCTTACACGTGCAGGAAATACGGTTTACGGTGTTGACATATGTGCCGAAAGCATTTTATTTGCAAAAGAGAAAGGCTATATTGCAGACGGAACCGTTAATAATTACGAAAAGTTTGTTAGTGCGGCTGATATAGTTGTTTTATGTTTATATCCCCATACGTTACTTGATTGGGTTGAAAAAAATAAAAATTTATTTAAAACCGGTGCTGTCATAACTGATGTATGCGGTGTGAAATGCGGTATTGTGGATAAGGTTCAGCATATGCTTCCGGAAAACGTTGAATTTTATGCCAGCCATCCTATGCGAGGGAAAGAAATTTTAGGTATTGAAAATGCAGACTGTGCAATTTTTAAAAATGCTAATTTTATTCTTACTCCTACAGAAAAGAATACAAAACAAACTGAAAATGTTTTACGTGACATGGCAACGACTCTTGGTTTTATAACGTTCAGTATACTAACACCTGAGCAACATGATAGGATGATCGGATATGTCAGCCAACTTACACACGTTATTGCGGTAAGCCTGATGACAGCCAGCGATAATGCGGATCTTGAACCTTACACCGGCGATAGTTTTCGCGATCTTACAAGAATTGCAAAGATTAATGATGGTTTATGGAGTGAACTTTTCTTGTGGAATAGAGAAAATCTTGTTTTAGAAATAGATAAATTTTCTTCAAGTTTGCAAGAGCTTAAAAAATGCCTGCAAGAAGAAGACGAACAAAAACTTAAACAGCTGCTTCGTTTGTCAACAGAGAGAAGAAAGAAATTTGATAAAGGGTAAATTCTATTATAGTTTATTTAAATGTTGTTAAATGAAATGCAAAAGAGAAAAAGCCGACGAAAATGGTTTAATCATTTTCGTCAGCTTTTTTAATTATTAAAATCTATTGCCAGCCTAACTTCTCCCAGAAAGACTTTGATTTCTCATAAGCTTTGCCTGAACATTCTGCATCAAACTGTTTAAGAATATCTTTTTGTTTGGAGGTGAGATGTTTAGGTGTTTCAACAGTAAATGTTACAAACATATCGCCTCTGCCTCTGGAGTTAAGATATGGGACACCTTTGCCTTTAAATGTTGCAACTGTGCCGCTTTGGGTGCTTTCCGGAACTTTATATGAGATTTTTTCATCATCAATTGTAGGTACTTCTATTGTTGCGCCTAATGCGGATTGAACAAATGTAAGTGGGATCTCGCAATAAAGATTATAATCTTTACGTGTAAATACCGGATGAGGTGTTACTCTAACCGATATATTTAAATCTCCGTTAGGTCCGCCTTTAAGCCCATGACCGCCTTCACCGCGCATAGAAAGGGTATTACCGTTATTTATACCGGCCGGAACTTTAACGGTTATTGTTCGTTCTTTACGCACTTGGCCGGAGCCGTTACAACTGTGGCAAGGAGTTGTGATAATTTTTCCGGTTCCTCCACATGTGGGACAGGTTTTTTCTGTCTGAATAGAGCCAAAAAGTGTTTGAGTCATTTGTCTTACAACGCCGGACCCCTTACAGGTCTGGCACGTTTGAGAACCGGTACCTTTTTCTGCACCCGAACCGTCACAGTCGGTGCATTTCTCTCTGCGTCGTATAGTTACGCTTTTTTGGCAGCCGAAAACAGCTTCTTTAAAAGTAAGTGTTACTGATGCATTTATGTTCTCACCCGGGATTGCCGAGGAACGACGGCGGGAACCTCCTCCTCCAAAAAAGCTGCCGAAAATATCACCCAAGTCACCAAAATCTATATTAGTGCCATAGCCACCATATCCTCCTGCTGCACCTCCGCCGTAAGAAGGATCTACCCCTGCATGACCGAATTGGTCATAACGTTGGCGTTTATCTTTATCAGAAAGAATACTGTATGCTTCGTTTACGTCTTTAAAACTTTTTTCAGCTTCTTTATTATTAGGATTTAGGTCAGGGTGATATTTTTTTGCAAGTTTTCGGTATGCGCTTTTTATTTCATCATCGGACGCAGTTTTTGAAACGCCCAAAACTTCATAATAATCTCTTTTATCCATTGACAAACCTCTGTATAACGGGCGGATATTATCCGCCCCTACATTTATCTAAAAATTTTCTGTGTAGAGGCAGATAAACTCTGCCTCTACACCCATTATATTATTATTTATTGCCGTTGTCGTCGTCAACTTTATAATCGTCAACATTTACAGTTCCGTCTGTAGAGGGTTCTGGTTGAGCTCCTGCTGCATCTGCACCTTGCTGAGGTTGCGTTTGCTGATAAATCTTTTCAGCTACTTTATAGAAACGTTGCTGCAGCTCTTCTGTATCAGCTTTAATTGCTGCTGTGTCGGTACCTTTAAGTGCTTCTTTAAGTTTTGCTATCTGTTCTTCGATAGGAGCTTTTTCTTCAGCAGACAGCTTTTCACCCATTTCAGTAAGGCTGTTCTCGCACTGGTAGCAAGCCTGTTCTGCGTTGTTACGAATTTCAACTTCTTCGCGTTTTTTCTTATCTTCTGCAGCAAATGTTTCGGCTTCCTTAACAGCTTTTTCAACTTCGTCTTTGGACATGTTTGTAGAAGCTGTTATTGTTATATGCTGTTGGTTTCCTGTGCCGAGATCTTTTGCTGTTACGTTAACAATGCCGTTTGCGTCAATGTCAAAAGTAACTTCAATTTGCGGTGTTTGTTTTCTTGCGGGGGGGATGTTATCAAGGTGGAAACGTCCAAGAGTCTTGTTATCAGCAGCCATTTCTCTTTCACCTTGCAGGACATGCACTTCAACGCTTGTTTGGTTGTCTGCAGCTGTTGTGAATATCTGGCTCTTTTTAACAGGTATTGTTGAGTTTCTATCAATTATTTTTGTTAATACTCCGCCGTATGTTTCAACACCAAGAGAAAGCGGTGTAACATCCAAAAGAACAAGCCCTTGAACATCTCCGCCTAATATACCAGCTTGAATAGCAGCACCGACAGCAACGCACTCGTCGGGATTAATTCCTTTATGCGGATCTTTATTTATAAATTTCTTAAGAGCTTCCTGAACAGCAGGTATACGTGAAGAACCGCCGACTAAAAGAACCTTATCAATTTTATCGGTTGTTAAACCTGCGTCTGAAAGAGCTTTTTTAACAGGAACCATTGTTGCGTCTACAAGATCCTGTGTGAGCTCATTAAATTTTGCTCTTGTCAATGTTACATCAAGATGTTTAGGCCCTTCTGCATCTGCTGTGATAAACGGAAGGTTGATGTTTGCAGAAGCCATACCGGAAAGTTCGATTTTAGCTTTTTCAGCTGCCTCTTTCAAACGCTGTAAAGCCATTTTATCTTTAGAAAGATCAATACCGTTTGATTTTTTAAATTCAGCAATTAAAAAGTCGATAATTCTTTGGTCAAAGTCGTCACCACCGAGGCGTGTATTTCCGTTTGTTGATAAAACTTCAAAAACACCGTCGCCGATTTCAAGAATAGAAACGTCAAAGGTTCCGCCGCCCAGGTCAAAAACCATAACTTTTTGTTCAGCTTCTTTGTCAATACCATATGCCAATGCTGCAGCTGTAGGTTCGTTTACAATACGCATAACTTCAAGGCCTGCGATTGTACCGGCATTTTTAGTTGCCTGACGTTGGCTGTCATTGAAGTATGCAGGAACGGTAATAACCGCTTGCGTAACTTTTTCACCAAGATATGCTTCAGCATCAGTCTTTAACTTTTGAAGTACCATTGAAGAAATCATTTCCGGAGTGTACTCTTTATCATCTATGTTTACTTTATATGAAGTACCCATTTCTCTTTTTATTGAAATAACTGTTCTGTCCGGATTTGTTATAGCCTGTCTTTTAGCAACCTGCCCAACCATTCTCTCGCCTGTTTTTGAAAATGCAACAACAGACGGGGTGGTTCTTGCACCTTCAGCGTTAGCTATTACAACCGGTTCGCCGCCTTCCATTATTGCTACACATGAGTTTGTTGTACCTAAGTCGATACCTATTATTTTGCCCATAAAAAATCTCTCCTTTTAACTTATCACTGAACAACTCTTACAAGAGCGTGTCGTATTATTTTATCGTTTATTTTATATCCTTTTTGAAGAACATCAGCTATTTTATTCGGTTCTAATTCATCATCTTCACAAGTCATAACCGCATTGTGAATATTGGGGTCAAATTCGTCACCGCGTTCTCCGTATGAGATTATGCCAAGGCCGTCAAAGCTGACTTTTGCTTGATCCAAAACCATTTGAACTCCGTCACGCAAAGGTGATTTTTCCGTTGCTGCAGCAAGCGCTCTTTCCAAGTTGTCTATTATCGGTAAAATTGCGCTTACTGTGTCAGAAACAACAACAGCACGTAACCCTTCTTTTTCTGCTGTGGTACGCTTCTTGTAGTTATCAAAATCTGCTGCAAGACGAATAAATTTATCTTTTGCTTCCTCAAGCTCTTTATTACTTTGATTTACTACGGTTTCTTCTGAAATTTCTTCAGTTGTTACGGTCTCTTCATCAATCGGCTTATCTTTTTTCTTTTTTTCCGCCATGTCATATCTCCTCATCCATAAGTTTTTTTAATTCTTCGGTAATATATTGACATCCTGCAGAAAGCTTTGCATAGTCCATTCGTGTTGGACCCATAAGCCCGAAAACTACAGGAACACTTCCTGAGCAGGTTGCTGCAATAATGCTTGTGTTGTTTATAGCTAAAAGACTGTTGTCGTCGCCTATTAAAATATTTATATCTTTGTCCTGTTTTTTAAGAAGCTGTTCTGTTATTTTTTCATGGCTTGAAAGCATCTGCATGTATTCTCTTGCTGTATCTATATTTGCAAATTCAGGATACATCAAAAGGTTTGCAGAGCCGCTTATATGAAGCTCATAAGATTTTATTTGCTCAATAAGATTTCGCATGGGTTCAACTATATCAATCATATCAATACAGTTTTTCTTTATCTCTGTTTCAAGAACAAGTAATCTTATTGATCCTATTTGCTCAACGGGGAAACCTGATAAAACAGAATTTAATATTGCCGAAAGACGTATTATATCCTCTTTCTTGGGCTCATTTTTAAGTTTTGTAAAACAACTTTTAACACTGCCGTTTGCGCTTATTGCCATTAATGCTAATGTTTTTTTGCCTGATAGTACAACTTCAAAAGTAAAAACCCCGCCGTAACAAGACGGTGATACGGCAAATACCGTGCATCTTGAAAACTCTGCTAAGTGTTCGGAAAGAACTTGAATTGTCGGAGTTAATCCCACACAGCATTCAATCTTTGAAGAAAGAAAGGTTTTTTCTGTTTTTGATAATTTATATGGCATAAGAGATGTTTTAACATAATATCTGTAGCCCATGTTTGAAGGAACTCTTCCTGCCGATGTATGGGGTTTGCATAAATAACCGGCTTGTTCGAGATCGTTCATATCATTTCGTATCGTTGCGGACGACACGCCTAAATTTTCTGTTTCAAGCAAAGCTTTTGATCCGACAGGTTCGCCGGTTTTAATATAAACATTAACCACCGAACTTAGTATTTTACGTTTTCTGTCATCCAATTCAATGTCGCCTCCTTTTAGCACTCATACCCTTTGAGTGCTAACGAGATGATAATAGCACTTTTTTTAATGTTTGTCAATAGGTAAACAGTGTTTTTATTGAAAATTTACATTTCTTTCATAATCAATACTAATAAGTAAACTATAACCACTCTTTTTTCTGTAATCACCGTTTAAGCGCAGTGGCATATTATGTAATGAAAAGGAAGGTGGCCGTTATGCGCAGATGCGGAAAAGGTAACAGAAATTCTTCTATTACATATATACTTATTGCTCTTTGCCTGGGTATTCTTGGTGCACTTTGCTTGCCGCAGGGGCTTATGATTGGCATTTTGGCGCTTACGGTTGTTTTAGTTTGCTTATTATGCTGTCTATGAAAAGTTTTATATAAGTGTGATTAAATTATGGGTAAGAAAGGACTTGTGCAGCAATGAAGGTTGTTATATGGAAAGCCCCTAATTTCTTAAAGGGTTTGCTTCGCGCAATATTTAAAGTTAAGGGATAAAACTTAATTACATAATAAAAAATGATATTTTGTTGTAAATTCTTTAATGTAAAATTATCTATTGTGCGCAAAGAGGCTGCCGCAATCGCGGCAGCCTTATTTTAAAGTTGTTAAAGTAAAAACTTATTCGTCTTTAAATATCTTTACCGATAGTTTTTAATTTAATTGACCGTTTACTTTGTTATTTCAAAAATACCATCTAAAATATAGCTTGGTCTGTATGGGAAAAGTTCGATATTTTCGGTATTTGTAACACCGGTGAGGACAAGTGTTGTTTCAATTCCGCTTTCTATGCCTGCAATAATATCGGTGTCCATTCGGTCCCCGACGATCATTGCTTCGTCTGGAGCAACACCAAGAAGCTTCATCGCATGGCGCATCATTAACGGGTTAGGTTTGCCTATGAAATATGCTTGTTTGCCAGTTGTTAATTCAATAGGGGATATCAGGGCTTTAGTTGCCGGTATAAGCCCATGTTCAGCAGGAGCTGTCATGTCGGGATTTGTCCCTATCAGCTTTGCTCCGCCTAAAACAAGCCTTACTGCTTTTTTTATTCTGTCGTATGTATACGAAGGTGTTTCGCCTACTACAACATAGTCCGGGTTAACGTCGTTCATTGAAAGGCCTGCTGCGTAAATAGCGTTTATTAGCCCTGCTTCACCTATAACATATGCACTTCCACCGGGTGTCTGATTTGCCAGAAATGCAGCAGTTGCTACTGCGCTTGTATAGAAGTGGTCTTCAGGAACATCAAGACCTAGCCTGGAAAGCTTTTGTGAAAGCTCCCTGGGCGATCTTTCGCTTGAGTTTGTTAAGAATAGGAATTTTTTATCATTTTCTGTTAGCCACTCAACAAATTCTTTTGCTCCCGGTAAAAGTTTGCTTCCATGGTACATAACTCCGTCCATGTCGCATATAAAGCCTTTTTTATCTTTAATGTGTTCTATATTTTTTATCATCTGTCGTCTCCTTAAGGTATGGATAACTTAATTGTTCACACCTGTATTATTTTAATCTAAGAAATCTTTTAGGCGTTTGCTTCTGCTGGGATGTCGAAGCTTGCGTAGTGCCTTTGCTTCAATTTGGCGGATACGCTCACGGGTTACTCTAAATTCACGGCCTACTTCTTCAAGTGTTCTTGTTCTGCCGTCTTCAAGGCCGAATCTTAAACGAAGAACACGGGCTTCACGATCTGAAAGTGTTTTCAAAACTTCATTTAGCTCCTCTTTAAGAAGCGTTTGTGAGGCTACATCTGAAGGAGCGGGAATATCATCATCTGCCAAAAAGTCTCCTAAATGGCTGTCTTCTTCTTCACCTACAGGGCTTTCAAGAGAAACCGGTTCGAGTGCAACTTTCATTATTTCGCGTACACGCTCAACAGGCATATTCATTTCTGCAGCTATTTCATCAGCTTGAGGTTGACGAGCAAGCTCTTGGACAAGTGCGCGTTCAGTTTTTAACAAACGATTAATTGTTTCAACCATATGAACAGGGATTCGTATCGTTCTTGCCTGGTCTGCTATAGCACGGGTTATTGCTTGCCTAATCCACCAGGTAGCATATGTTGAGAATTTATAACCTTTGGTGCTGTCAAACTTATCAACAGCTTTTATAAGGCCTAAATTGCCTTCTTGTATGAGGTCGAGGAATAAAAGCCCTCTACCAACATATCTTTTTGCTATGCTGACAACAAGCCTGAGGTTTGCTTCATTAAGTTTCTTCTTTGCCTCCGGATCACCTTTAGCAATTCTCTCTGCCAGCTCATTTTCTTCATCTGAGTTAAGAAGAGGAACACGGCCTATTTCATGAAGGTATACTTTAACCGGGTCGTCAATAGTTATACCTTCAGCTTGTAATAAAGCTTCCATGTCTTCAGGGTCAACGGGTAACGAATTTACCTCATCTTCCAAAGATTTCAGGTCTGGGTCAATATTAAAATCTTCTTCAATTTCAATGTCGGAAGTTCGCAGCTCGTCAATGACGATTGCAATTTGTTCCGGGGTCAAATCAATGCGGTCAAGCTCTTCCGTTATTTCATTATAAGAAAGAGTTCCCTTTTCTTTACCCCTTTCAAGGAGTGATTTAATCACGGCCTTTTTTTCATTTGCATCCATTTTTTCTTTTCTCCCTTATCTTTTGTAATTGAGCTTCAAATGACTCGTCTGTATCAAATCCAGCTTGAATAATGCTGTTTCTCTGTTCTTTAAGCTGTTCACATAACTCGCAAAGAGTGTTTGGCGAAACCGATAATGCGTTTATATCTGTAATGAACGAGTGTATGTATGATATTTCAGAGGGTTCGAAATGCTTTGAAAGCATGTTTAAATGCTCTCCTGCCGGGTTTTGTTTTATTTTTTCCGAAACTGCGTTAAATACTCTTCTGTTAAAATCAGTTACAAAATCGGCTTCTCCGATATTTTTTTCGACATCGTCTATTTTTTCAGGGTAGTTAAGCAGAATTGAAATAATATCTTCTTCAATCTTTGCGGCTTTAGGCCACTTTTGTTTTTGTGGGTTTATTCTGTCGTTGCGGCTTTGAATTTCAGAAAGGAGTTTTCTTTTTTCATCGCGTTTTGCCTTGACACTTAATTTTTTTTGTAGCATTTTTAACTCGGCTGTCAGTGAATCAGGTTTTATACCCATATCTCGTGCAATTTTTTCTGTATAAACAGCTCTTTCCACCGGGCTTTGTATCCCCGCCAAAACGTTTATCAGTTCTTTAATACACAGAGTTTTTTCACTTTCAAGTGTAAGGTTGTATTTTTGTTTTACTGTTAGAATTTTATATTCCGTAGAATTAGGCGAGACTTCAAGCATTCTTTTAAACATTGCCGGCCCGCCTTCTGTTTTCATCAAGTCGTCAGGGTCTTTCCCTCCTTGAACTGTTAAAACCCGAACTGTGAGCCCGTTTGCTTCAAGAATATCTATTGAACGCGCAGTTGCTTTTTTTCCTGCTCCATCGCTGTCAAAGCAAACAGCCACGTTTGTGTTATATCGCTTAAGCAGCAATGCTTGTCTTTGTGTAAAAGCTGTTCCTAATGACGCAACAGCTGAAGTAAATCCTGCTTGATGAAGGGATATGACGTCCATATATCCTTCGCAAATTATTATTTGAGGTGCTTTAGAATCTTTTGCAAAGTTCATCGCAAATAGGTTGTCCTGCTTTTTAAAAACAACTGTATCTGACGTGTTTAAATATTTTGCAGGGGCATCTTTATCAAATGTTCTTCCGCCAAACCCTACTACATTTCCTCGGTGGTCTATTATGGGAAACATTGTTCTATCTCTGAATCTGTCAAAAGTACGGCCGTTTTCATTTTTAAGTGCAAGCCCTGCTGCAATAATATCCGACACATTATAACCTTTTTCAATCAAATGATTTAAAAGTGAGTCCCAAGCAGGTGGGGAATATCCTAGCCCGAAATGTTTTATGGTTGACATTTTTAACTGCCTTGATGAGAAATATTCAAGCCCTCTGGTTCCTTCAGTAGACATCATAAAGTCATGATAAAACCTTGCCGCAACACGGTTTATTTCATAAACACGTTTTCGTAGTGCGGCAAGTTCACTATCCATAAAATCTTTACGGGGAACTTTTATCCCGGCAATATCTGCAAGATGCTGAACCGCTTCGGGAAAAGAAAGATTCTCAATCTTCATTATAAATGTTATAACATCACCGCCTGCGCCACAGCCAAAACAATAAAACATTTGTTTTTGGACACTTACATGAAAAGACGGTGTGCGTTCGCCATGAAACGGGCAGAGAGCGACAAAATCACTACCGCTGCGTTTTAAATCGACATATCTTGAAATAATACTCTCAATATCACAGCGTGATCGTAAATCGCTTAAAAACTCATCGCCAAAGCCGTAAGCCAATTAAATACCCCTTTCGTTTAAATACCTACTCTTATACTTATACTCGAAAAAAATCGAAAATCCTACTTACTATTTGTTTTATCACAAAAAAAACAAATTTATAAGTAGTATATAATTATTTTTATTATGTGATAAATCATATTCTTCTCAAAATGTATGCAAATAATACTATAAATAGCCATAATGTTGACAAAAAACAATAAATATGCTATACTACTGGTAATAAATAGCAGTTTTAAATATCGGTCACCGGCAAAATTATTATAAATGAAAAAGGTAAAGAAATTGAATTGGATATAGAAAGGTTTGGTAAAGTATGAAAAAAATTATTTCAGCTGTGTTGACGGCAGTACTTTTTTGTTCTATGTTTGTCATTGTATCAGATGCCGCTACAATGGGGAAAACGCAAAGCAAGCTTGTAGCCGAGCTTACGGAATTTATTAAAACAGCACAGACACAAGTTACACGTGATGACTGGCAAAATGTCCCCGGTGAAACAGGTGAACATCCGTTGACAACTATACTAAAAACAAAAATCGAAGAATCAAAAGCTTTACGCGCTGAAAGAAATATTGATAAAATGGATGCGTTTCTTGTAGAGCTTTACGGAGGTTGGGTAGAGATAAAAGATAAACATGGGTACGGTACAGGGGAGTACGGTTATGGTGATATTAACAAACCATATACAGAATACCTTAACACACTTAACTTAAGTTGGGGTGGAGGCAATTATCAAAAGGGAAATCATACAGGGTTAGAATACACTATTTATTATGGTGAAAAGCCTTTCTCACAATTAAAAAGTGAAGACTATACAATTGAAAGCTGGAAACTTGTCAGCAATGCAGTAGACAATATAAAAGAATATATGAATATTACAGCAGAATATCCTTGTACTCATCTTGCTGTATGTACACGTTCGGAAATGTTTAATAATATTCAAAAGTATTATGAAGCATATGATAAATTATTTGCTTTTACGGGAGATAAAGAAGTCAATAAATACAGAGGCCTTTTATATGATGTTCTTTACCGTAAATATGATTATACTTTTGAAGAACAATATTCGGTTATGGATGTGACAAAAACGGAAGATTGCCCCGCTTTTATAGCATTTAGAGACTTTGTTGATAAATGCCGCCAGGTTTACGAAGATACAAGTGCGACCCTTGAACAAATCAAAGCTTGTCTTGATATTGATCCATGGTATACGGTTAAAAATAATGATTCAACATATATTATAAAAAAGACTGAAGCTGAAGCAAGAATTGCTGATGGTGCTTTAAATGAATCAGATATTGTCATGAAAACAGATGAAAGCGGTAATCCTACAGGGGAGCATCTGACAACATATGTTTATGAAAATAAGATGAATGAATATATTCAAAACTTTAGAGATAGCCTGTTTTTAGGTAAATGGTATATAAGTCAAAAAGACTCTATATATAATAAATCAGTTATTGAATATAATAATGGAAAATTCACTGAAGATAATTGGAATACTTTTTTAATGGCATACAAACAAATTAATGCTTCCGTTTCGAATTATTTAACAGATGAAAGTGCTTACATTGCTGCTGTTGAGAATATGAAAGAAGCCTATAATCAAATGGTTCTTCCTCCAGATGTTACTAAAAAACAGTATTATATTGCTTATATGGATATTAAAGAGTGGGTTAAAAAGTCTGATATGTCTGTTTATACTGATGCCAGCTTGAATGTTTTTAATACATCAATATCAGTGTTTGAAGAAAACTATGCCTTATATCAGAACGGTTCACAAAATATAACAGAAGACGATTTATATACCTTTGTAATTTACATTTATAATGCAAAAGACCAGTTGGAACAAAAAACTACTCAAATTCCCGAAATTGATTTTGAAAGTTTTGTCAATAAAATGCAGATTTATATTGATGAAGAAAATTATATTTATGATGAATTTAACAGCTGGGTTGAAGTAAAAGAATTTAATGATATTCAAAAAGAATGTTTTGAAGTTTATAAGCAGGAATATAATAAATTAAAGAATATTATTGAAACGGCTTTACAAGAAATTTATGCGCATAAGGCTAATCCTGGTGTAGCCATTACGGTTACTCAAGATGATATTCAGTCTGCCATGATAGAAGAAGCTTCTGCAAAGACTTCGCTTATACTTGCAATAATGGATATGGGGATGGATAAAATTCCTAATAAGCTGTTTAAAATTGGGGATGCAGACGGTAGCGGATCTGTTCTTCTTGCAGACGCAATGAAAACATTTCAGCATGTTGCAGGAAAAACAGTTCTGAAAGGCGGCAGTTTTGTCGCAGCTGATATTGATGGTGATAATAATGTTGCACTTAACGATGCAATGAAAATCTTTCAGTTCGTAGCAGGCAAAGTAGATAATCTTTAATACTTATATATATAAGCAAGGTCGCAGAATTCTCCTGCGACCTTGCCGCATGTAGACAAAGTCTTGTCTACATGCGGTAGACTAAAGAGAAATGTTCTGATTAGGCTTTTCTGTGCCGACAGGCGTACAGAGGTACGTTGAGACTCAGAAAAGTCAAAAGTTAAAAAAGCTGATAAAATCAGTAAAAAACGTGGTAATCCACGTTTTTTACACCTTTAAAATCTTAAATATTAATTAACGATAACTTATTTTGAAACTAAGCTTTTTTCGGTCAGGGCGTTTGTCGTTAGTCTGAAGGTCGCAGGAGAATCCTACGACCTTTTTTTTATTCTTTTTCAAAAACTATTTTACCTTCAGAAGCTTTTGCTATAACCTTATCTCCGTTAGTAAAAGTTTTATCAAGCATTTTTTCAGCAATGCTATCCTCAATAAGCGATTGAATTGCACGTTTAAGCGGCCTTGCCCCGTAAATAACATCAAAACCTTTATCCGCAATTATATCTATTGCACTGTCGTCAACAGTCAAGGATATTCCAAGATCTGTAAGCCGTTTTTGAACGCCCACAACAAGCCGTTTAGCTATTTCACGTATGCTTTGTTTATTCAGTTGTTCAAAAACAATTATATCGTCTATACGGTTTAAAAACTCCGGACGAAAAGTCCGTTTCAGTTCGCCCATTACGTCATTTTTAATTTTTTCCTGTGTTTTTGAAAATTCATCTTCTTGCGGCGTAAAACCAAGCTTTTTTTGCTCTGTTATCATTTTAGCACCGATGTTTGAAGTCATTATGATAACTGTATTTTTAAAGTCAACTTTTCTGCCCTGTGCGTCAGTTAAGATACCGTCGTCAAGAATTTGCAAAAGCACATTGAAAACATCGGGATGTGCTTTTTCAATTTCGTCAAATAAAATAACGCTGTATGGTTTACGACGAACTTTTTCGGTAAGCTGCCCACCTTCGTCAAATCCTACATATCCCGGAGGTGATCCAATAAGACGTGAAACTGTGTGTTTTTCCATATATTCAGACATATCTACACGAATCATGGAATTTTCATCGCCGAACATAACTTCTGAAAGAGCTTTTGAAAGTTCTGTTTTCCCTACACCGGTAGGCCCTAAGAAAAGGAAGGAACCAACAGGCCGTTTCGGGTCTTTTAACCCTACACGTCCGCGGCGTATTGCTTTTGCAACGGATTTTACGGCTTCATCTTGCCCCACAACACGTTCGTGCAGAATATTTTCCATGTTTAAAAGACGTTCGCTTTCTTCGTTAACAAGTTTTTTAACGGGAATACCTGTTGACTGGGAAATAACATCTTCTATTTCATTGCTTGAAACAACAAGGTTTTTAGATGAGTTTTCATCAGCCCATTTTTTCTTCAATGTAGCAAGCTCTTCTTCTGCTTTCTTTTCATCATCACGGAGTCTTGCTGCTTTTTCAAAGTCTTGATTATGAACTGCGTCTTCTTTTTCAGCGATAATTCGTGCAATGTTTGCTTCTTTTTCTTTTAGATCCGGAGGAGCGGTTAAACTTTGTATTCTGATTCGGCTTGCTGCTTCATCCATAAGATCTATGGCTTTGTCCGGTAAATATCTATCTTGAATATATCTTTTAGAAAGCCGTACCGCGCTCTCTATTGCGTCATCAGTTATTTTTACCTTATGATGGGCTTCGTACTTATCTCGAATACCTTTAAGAATTGCAATTGCGTCTTCAACTGACGGCTCTTCAACAATTATAGGTTGGAAACGACGTTCAAGAGCTGCGTCTTTTTCTATGTTTTTACGATATTCATCCAGTGTCGTTGCGCCTATTACCTGTAACTCACCTCGGGCTAATGACGGTTTAAGAATGTTTGCTGCGTCAACTGCCCCTTCTGCAGAACCCGCACCTACAAGCACATGAATTTCATCAATAAACAAAATTACATTTCCTGCTTTTGTAACTTCATTAATTGAATTTTTAATACGCTCCTCAAAGTCGCCCCTGTACTTACTTCCAGCAATCATTGATGCAATATCAAGTGTAACAACACGTTTACCCTTTAACATCTCAGGGACTTTCCCGTCGATAATATGCTGAGCCAATCCTTCGGCAATTGCAGTTTTGCCTACACCGGGTTCACCTATAAGACAGGGATTGTTTTTAGTACGTCTTGAAAGAATTTGTATAACACGTTCTATTTCTTTTGTTCTTCCAATAACAGGGTCGATTTTATGGTCTGCTGCCATATCTGTAAGATCTCTGCCGAATGTGTCAAGAGTTGGAGTATCTTTATGTGTTTTCTTTCCGGTTTTCCGGTCTTTTTGTTCTGTACGGTCTCCCTGTGCAGCAACAAGCCCCATACTCTCAAGAATATCGGCGTATATATCCTTAATATCGGCACCGTCAAGTTCTATAATTTCAACACCTTTACTGTCACGTTCACGTAAAAGTGCCATCAAAAGGTGCTCTGTTCCGATAACGTTATGCCCTGTTTGACGTGCTTCAAGAAAAGACTGTTCAAGTATCTTTTTAAGACGAGGTGTCATATCCTGTCCGGAAACTGTTGACGGTGTCCCTGTCCCGATAAGCTCTGATATTTTGGAAACAACATATTCGCTTGTTATTCCGTTTTGTAATAAAACTTTATGTGCCACGCTTTCGTGAGTTTGGGTAAGACCTAAAAGTAAATGTTCCGTTCCTATATATCCGTGCCCAAGCTCTTGAGCCGAACGCATAGCCGAGTTAAGAGCTTCGGAAGCTTTTGAAGAAAAATTATTCATATTTATCATTCCTTTCCGTTTGAATGTTTATTTATATTATTTGTTTAACGCCTGTCTTACAAGCTCTGCACGCTTTACATCACGTTGACGGATTTCCATATTCTCGCCGCCGTAAAGCATTAACGTGTACGGTTGAGCCTTAAGAAAAATATCATCAAGCATTCTTAAATCAAGATTCAGGATTTCACCCTCTGCACCTAACCGTACATCTGAAAGAAGCTTTGAGAACTCCTGCGATGAGAGAAGTCTCGCCTCTTTTAAAACGCCGTATGCTCTGAAAATTCTATCTTCAATATTAATGTTTTCAAGCATCTTTTCACGTAAGGCAGCTTCGTTCTGGGCAATTTGAGAAACTACTTCCAATAAACGTTCTAATGTGTCAGCTTCAGTTATACCAAGGGAGATTTGGTTTGAAACCTGATATAGGCAAGCTCCCGGCTGAGAACCTTCACCATACAGGCCTCGGACAGTTAATCCTACCTGAGAAACAGTATTAATAATTTTATTAATAAGCCCACTCTCATGTAATCCGGGTAAATGCATCATAACTGATGCACGTAAGCCTGTTCCCAGATTTGTGGGACAGTGAGTAAGAAAACCTAAATTTTCAGAGAATGCAAAATGAAGTTTTTCGTCAAGCTCATCGTCAAGCTTGTTTGCAATGTCGTAAAGCTTTTTTATTTTTTCGCCTTTTCCTATAACTTGTATACGTAAATGGTCTTCTTCATTTATCATTATGGATATGTTATGTTTTCTGTCAAGCAAAAGCCCTGAGCCGGCACGGTCGTTGGCAAATTCAAGGCTGATCAGATGCTCTTCAACCATTGACCCTGCCTGTATTGTGGTTAGGCTTTCCATATCGATGTAATCAAAGCTGTATCCGGGTAAGCTTTTCGCTGCATCTTTTATCTTTTGGCGTACATCCTTTTTTGCATCAGGTGTAAGACGAGAAGCAAAGGGTATATCTTTGAGATTACGAGCCAAACGTATACGCGTTGAAACAACTGTTTTATCCATTTTGCTCACCATCCTTCTGTTCTGAGATTTCCTTTATTCGGTCTCTGATTTTTGCAGCTTTTTCAAAGTTCTCTGTTGCAATTGCTTCTTCAAGCTGTTTTTTAAGTTTTTCGGTTTCACTCATTTTCTTTCCTTTAAATGAAAGAGGAGTTTTCCCTATATGTTTTTTATTGCCGTGCATTCTTGCTAATGCAGGCATAAGGCGATTTGAAAATGTATTATAACAATCTGCGCATCCGACTTTACCGTTTTTACTTATTTCAGAAAATAATATTCCGCAGGTAGGGCAACGTAGTTCGGAAAGCTCTGTGCTTCTTTCAAAAAAGTTTGGCAGCATATTATCAAGCCCGAAAATATTGCTCAGCGACGGCATTTGCGAAAGACCTATTTTAGAAGCACATTCGGAACATAGAAAAATCTCGCTGGTTTTTCCGTTTATAGTTTGTTTAAGGTACGTAGTGGCAACATTCTTTTTGCAGTTTTCACATAACATTTTTAATCATCCTTTCAATACAAGCAATATGTTTTTTAATATAGATGCTCTTACCTCATCACGTTCTGAAGGTGAAACAACCGACAGAGCATTATCAGACGTTGCAGCCCTTATAAGCCTATGGGTTTGGAGGGTTATATATCCGTTATCCTCCATGTTTTTTAAAAAAAGTGCGGCATCCAGATTTGTTAGTGTTTTACCTATGGAATTTATAATATGCATTATCTGTGCATTTTTATCACTATATTCAACCTGACGTATTCGAATATAACCACCGCCGCCTCTTCGGCTTTCTATAATGTAACCATGTTCCGGTGTGAATCGAGAGGTGATGACGTAATTTATCTGACTCGGTACAACATTAAAGCGTTGTGCCAGCTCATTACGCCCGAGCTCAATAATTCCGTTTTGCGATTCCAATAAATCCTTAATAAAAGCACTTATTATGTCGCTTTGTTTCAATTTAATCGCCTCCTTGTTTGACTTTGACTTTCTTTGACCTTCGTGTATATTATATCATTTAAATGAAAAAAACACAAATTTAATTAAAGTCAGAGAAGGTCAAATAATTTGCAAATTTAATATAAAAAATTGTATTATCTTTAATTTACTTAAAATATCGCTTGTTTACTTAAAATATCGTAATTTTAAAATAAATGAAAAGAGTGTTGATTTTTTAACAATATAGTGTTATAATATTAATAGGTAATGGGGAAGAAGTTTCTGACCTTGAACCGATGTTTTAATTCTATCCGATCACGAGGGTTTTCCGGATGACAGGAGTTTTGTGTTTGATTACAAATCCTATGTCATTCGGCATGGGATTTTTTGTTATTTATTTTACTAAACGATTTGGAGAAGTTTTATGGAAAACAGAATAGCTTTGGTTGGGATTATCGTTGAAGACGGTGACAGTGTGATGAAAGTTAATAATATTTTACATGATTATAATAAATTTATAATCGGTCGTATGGGTGTTCCTCATCGTGAAAGAGGTCTTTGTATTATAAGTATTGTCGTTGATGCCACTACGGATATAACATCGGCACTTTCGGGTAAACTCGGTGCAGTTCCCGGTGTTTCTACAAAGACTATATATTCAAAAATATGAACTTATTAGATAATTTACAAAAAAACAAAACATTAAAAAAAGAAGAATTCATCACGCTTCTTGAAAAATATGAGCAATATGCAGAGGCGGCAAAAAAACTTGCCCGTGAAACTGCTGTTGAGGCATATGGTAATAAAATTTATTTACGTGGGCTTATTGAATTTACAAGCTATTGTAAAAATAATTGTTATTATTGCGGTTTACGCTGTTCAAACAAAAAGGCGGAGCGATACCGATTAACTCCTGAACAAATTTTTGAAGCTGCGAATGAGGGATATTCGTTGGGTTTCAGAACCTTTGTTTTGCAAGGCGGAGAAGACCCGTATTTTACTGCAGACAGGCTTACCTATATAGTAAGCGGTTTAAAAAAACTTCACCCGGACTGTGCGGTAACACTTTCTGTTGGTGAACGAAGCGAAGATGAGTATGCCTCGTTTAAAAAATCCGGTGCAGACAGGTTCTTACTTAGACATGAAACGGCTACTTCTGATCATTACCAAAAACTTCATCCAAAAGAACTTTCCCTGGAAAACAGAAAAAATTGCCTTCATATATTAAAAAAACTTGGCTTTCAAACAGGAACAGGTTTTATGGTGGGGGCACCCTTCCAGACAAACGAACATATTGCAGAAGATTTATTGTTTATAAAAGATATTAACCCTGAAATGGTCGGAATAGGTCCGTTTTTACCTCATAAAGACACTCCTTTTTGCGAGAGTCCCCCGGGAAGTGTTGAGAAAACTTTATTCTTAATTTCAGTTATACGTCTGATGCTTCCAAATGCGTTGATCCCGGCAACCACAGCATTGGGTACAGCTCAGGAAAACGGACGTGAAGCCGGGATTTTGTGCGGAGCTAATGTATTAATGCCTAATTTATCACCTCTTTCGGTAAGAAAAAAGTATATGATTTATGATAATAAAATAAGCACCGGAGAAGAAGCTGCCGAAAGTGTACAAAAGCTAAAAGAGCATTTACAAGCAATAGGATACGAGGCTGTTGTTAACAGAGGCGATTATAAAAAACTTTAATAGCTGCATTTATTTAATGTATTAAATTAAAAATTATAAAAGGACTTGATATAAATGTATAGCACGAATTCTCTTAAAGCAGAAGAGTTTATAAACCACGATGAGATACTCGAAACGCTTGAATATGCTGAAAAAAATAAGAATAACATTAAGTTAATAGATGAAATTCTTGAGAAAGCGAAACCCAGAAGAACTGAAACAGGAACATATTGTTCAGGGTTAACTCACAGAGAAGCATCTGTTTTACTGGCTTGTGAAATTCCAGAAAAAATTGAACAAATGTATAAGCTTGCTGAGGAAATAAAGCTTGCTTTTTACGGGAACCGTATTGTGATATTTGCACCGCTCTATCTTTCAAATTATTGTGTAAACGGTTGTGTGTATTGCCCATATCATTACAAAAATAAGCATATCTGCCGAAAGAAGCTGACACAAGAAGAAATAGAAAAAGAGGTTGTCGCGTTACAGGATATGGGGCATAAACGTTTGGCAATCGAGGCAGGAGAAGACCCTGTAAATAATCCTATTGAATACATTCTTGACAGTATAAAAACTATATATTCCATAAAACATAAAAACGGAGCTATACGCCGTGCTAATGTTAATATTGCGGCGACAACTGTTGAAAATTATAAAAAGCTTAAAGATGCCGGAATAGGAACTTATGTACTTTTTCAGGAAACATATCATAAAGAAAGTTATCTTAAACTGCATCCCACAGGTCCTAAACATGATTATGCATACCATACCGAGGCTATGGACAGGGCAATGGAGGGCGGTATAGATGATGTTGGTTTAGGTGTTTTATTTGGTTTGGAGCTTTATAAGTATGAGTTTGCTGGACTTTTGATGCATGCCGAACATCTGGAAGCCGTTCACGGAGTAGGTCCTCATACTATTAGTGTTCCTCGTATAAAACGTGCTGATGATATTGATCCGGATGTTTTTGATAACGGTATTAGTGATGAAACTTTTGCTAAGATTTGTGCACTTATCCGTATTTCTGTGCCATATACCGGAATGATTGTATCTACACGTGAAAGCCAAGCTGTACGTGAAAAGGTTATCCGCCTGGGCGTTTCACAGGTAAGCGGAGGATCCCGTACCTCTGTAGGTGGATATTCAGAAGAAGAGAGACCTCACGAAACCGAGCAGTTTGATGTTTCAGACCAGCGTACCCTTGACGAAGTTGTGCAGTGGCTTTTAAGCATGGGTTATATTCCGTCATTTTGCACCGCATGTTATCGCGAAGGAAGAACAGGTGATCGTTTTATGTCTTTGTGCAAATCCGGACAGATACAAAACTGCTGTCATCCAAACGCCCTTATGACACTTAAAGAATACCTGGAGGATTATGCTAAACCTAATACAAAAGAAGTTGGCGAGTCTTTTATAAAAAAAGAACTTGAGAAAATACCTAACGTAAAGGTTAAAGGGTTAGCAAAAGAGTATATTGAAAATATACACAAAGGTAAACGTGATTTTAGATTTTGATGAGGTGAATTTATGTCATTAAATGATACCCCCAGAGCAAACCGCTTGCATATTGCGATTTTCGGAAAACGTAACAGCGGCAAAAGCTCCCTTATAAATGCCATAACCGGTCAGCCTGTTGCTGTTGTTTCGGATGTTGCAGGGACAACAACAGACCCGGTTTATAAAACAATGGAAATTCACGGAATAGGCGCATGTGTACTTATTGACACGGCTGGTTTCGACGACGAGGGTTCTCTTGGTGAGATGCGAGTTGAAAAAACTCTGGATGTCGTTGAAAAAACAGATATTGCCGTTCTTTTATTCTCTGAAGGTGATTTGTCTTTTGAAAAAAGATGGCTTGAAACATTACGTAAAAAGAAAACTCCTGTTTTAGGAGTAATTAATAAAGCGGATATCTTAAAAGATGTTGAAGATTTTGCTGAAAAAATTAAATCAGAATGTAATATTGAACCAGTAGTTATCAGTGCAAAAAACAATATAAATATTTTAAAAGTTCGAGAGAAACTCATTGAGATGCTACCTGAGGATTACGAAATTTCCGATATAACGGCAGGGCTTTGCGAAAAAGGCGATACGGTTCTTTTAGTAATGCCGCAAGATATACAAGCCCCTAAAGGGCGACTGATTCTACCTCAAGTTCAGACTTTGCGTAACCTGCTTGATAAAAAATGCTTAGTAATGAGTACAACAACAGATATGCTTGAACAAGCACTTTCGTCAATGGTTAAAGAGCCTGATTTGATAATAACCGACAGCCAAGTTTTTAAAACGGTTTATGAGAAAAAACCGGCAAGTTCTAAATTAACTTCTTTTTCCGTTTTGTTTGCCAGATATAAAGGTGATATTTCGGAATTTGTGGAAGGTGCTAAAGCAATAGATCTTTTAAATGAAAATTCAAAGGTACTTATTGCTGAAGCCTGTACGCATGCACCTTTATCGGAAGATATAGGGCGTGAGAAAATTCCACGTATGCTTAGGCAGCGTTTCGGAGAAGAGCTCACGGTTGATATTGTCAGCGGTGCTGAATTTCCGGAATATTTAAGTGACTATGACCTTATAATTCATTGTGGAGCATGTATGTTCAACCGAAAATATGTTCTCTCACGAATTGAGAAAGCTCGTGCAGCGGGTGTTAAAATTACAAATTACGGTGTAGTGATTGCTCATTTATCCGGGATTCTTGATAAAATTTATACAGGGGGGACTTATAATGGATAAAAAAATGGTACTTTTTTTCGTCTTGGAAAAAATAGAGGCTTTGGACAGTGTTCTTTTAGAGCTTAATCGATCAGGAATACGTGGTGCTACAATAATAAATACAACAGGTGCAGCCCAAACTATTTTTTCACATGAAGACGATGATACTTTTTCGGCTTTGCGACAATTTTTTAATCCTGCACGTGATGAAAATAAAACTATATTTACAGTTTTACCGGAAAGTAAGCTTTCTGTTGCTAAGGAAGCAATAGAGCGTGTTGTGGGTGACCTTTCGGAACCGTATACCGGTATTTTATTTGCATTTGAGGCACCTTATGTTGCCGGGATAATCGAATAATTTTTTATTACTGATTGTAATAAAAATAGTATAAACTGTAAAGAAGGTAAAAAATAAATGGTATTACTTTATTTAGGAATAATTTTGCTTGCGGGACTTTTATTTGGACGGCTGGCAAAACTCATTAAGTTGCCCAATGTTACTGGGTACTTAGTAGCCGGGCTTTTGCTCGGCCCATATGTCCTTAAAATTATTCCTTCAGATATTGTAAATAATTTTTCTCTTGTTTCAGAAGTTTCACTGGCTTTTATTGCTTTTACAATTGGTCTTTCATTTAAACGTAGTTATTTTAAACGTGTAGGTCTTACTCCTGTTGTAATTGCGATTTTTGAAGCGCTGATAGCTGTTTTTGCTGTTCAGGGTGTCCTTATTGCAACAGGACAAGACTTGGCATTTTCTATAGTTTTAGGTGCGATAGCTGCTGCGACTGCTCCGGCGGCTACTATAATGGTTATAAAGCAGTATAAAGCTCAAGGCCCTTTGACTGAAACGCTGTTAAGTGTTGTGGCAATTGATGACGCTGTAGCTTTAATAGCTTTTAGCTTTGCGGTTACTATTGCTAAAGCCATTTCGGGAACAGGTGCAACCTCAAACATTGCACTTTCTATTATAAAACCATTCGGCGAGGTCTTTTTGGCTCTTGCCATAGGTGCTGTTTCAGGTCTTATAATTAAACTCCCGCTTAAATACTTTAAAAAAAGCGGAAATCGTCTTATTATAGCTTGTGGTTTTATATTTATTACAGCCGCAGTTTGTGACTTACTTGGGTTATCCTCATTATTAGCATGTATGACTCTTGGTGCAGTCTTTTGTAATGTTTCTGATGAAAGTGATCTTGTTGCAGATATTGTGGACAAGGTTACACCTCCTATATTTTTAATGTTTTTTGTTATATCCGGTGCGGAGCTTAATATAAATGTTATCCCATCAATCGGCATTGTGGGGATTTTATATGTTGTTGTTCGTGTTATCGGGAAAATGCTTGGTGCTTTTTTAGGCGCAAAAATTATGCGTGCACCTAAATCTGTTTGTAGGTGGTTAGGCCCTACACTCATACCTCAAGCAGGTGTGGCAATTGGTTTAACCCTTGTAGCTCAGGAAGTCGTTCCTGAATTTGCTCCCACAATCCGTGCGGTTATATTATGTGGAACTATGATTTATGAAATTTTCGGCCCGGTTATTACGAAAATTTCTCTTGTTAAAGCAGGGGAAATTAAAGTAGAAAAAAGCAAAAAATTAACTAAGTGAATTATTTAATGTTTTTGCAGGAAAATATATTTAAGCTCTATTATATGTAAATACGGAGGATTTAAATGAAGATAAAATATCTGGGTACAGCTGCAGCAGAATCTATTCCCGCAATGTTTTGCGAATGTTCTTTTTGCCAATATGCAAGGAAAGTCGGAGGCCGTGAAATACGTAAACGCAGCGGTGTTGTTATTGACGATGAGCTGATGATTGATTTTTCTCCTGATGTTAATGCTGCATTCATGGAATACGGGATGAGCCTTGCAAATATTAAAAATATTATTTTTACTCATTCACACCCTGATCATGCATGCATGCTGGATTTAGAATATCGTAAAACCCCTTCGTATTGTCTATTTGAAAAAGAGCATGAAAATTTGCATATTTTCGGGAACCGAGAAGTTGAAAAGCTTGTTTTTGAGCATTTCCCCAACAGTAAAGAATTCGGTCTTGATTTTACGTATATAAAGCCGTTTTGCAGTTATGAAATAGGTTCTTTTGAAGTAACTCCGCTTTCTGTCATACATTGCCCTCCGGAAGATGCATATATTTATCTTATAGAAAAAGACGGAAAATGCTTTTTATATGGGAATGATACAACAATGTTTACTGATCAGGTGTTTGATTTTCTTGCTAACAAATATCTAGACATTGTTTCTCTTGATTGCACTTGTGCGGGTAATGGTTCAGGCAGGTCACATATGAATTTTGCTGATAATGTTGTTGTCCGAGAACGATTTATTAAAAACGGGACTTCCGATGAAAAAACAATTTTCATTTCACACCATTTCAGCCATAACGGGTTAAGGACAGATGATAAACTTCTGACTTATGATAATTTTTCACAACTTGCCGCTCCATATGGGTTTATAATGAGTTATGATGGGATGGATATTTTAATTTAATTATTAATACAGTGTTGTCCATCAAATAGTTGCTATATTATTGAAATCCCATAGTAAAAAAGTATTTTTATAACGTAGGTCGAGGTAACAAATAAACTATACGTTCATGAGATTATGTAATGAAGAAATATCAGAAAATTGTTTCATATTATGTATTGTTGATTGTAGACTTGCTTTGAGTAAGGAGATATTTAAATGACTTGTAACAGTAAGCATAAAGATAAATGCCCATGTACATATTCATGCCCTCATCACGGTAAGTGTTGCGAATGTGTTGCATACCACTTGCCTGATGAATTTCCTGCATGTTTTTATTCAAAAGAAGCAGAGCAAAAATATGACCGTAGTTTTTCAGCCCTTAAGAGGGACAGGGAAAAGAAATAATATATAAAAAAACGGGAATCCAGATTGAATATCTGAATTCCCGTAATCTTTAATTATTATTTTGTTTAAAACTCTTTTATTTTACCTGCAACAAATTGGAATATTTTCATTGCATCGGGAAGTTCAACCTTGCCGTTGCCGTCAATATCCGCGGCATTAAACATTTCATCTTTAAGGGTAGTCTTGCCTGCCACATGCTGGAATGCCTTCATTGCATCAGTAAGGCTGATCTTAGAATTACCGTCAACATCGCCTTTACTCTTAGTGGTAACAGCTAATTCTGCACTCTTGGGGGAAGCATAAGTTGTATCTGTTTCTGTATAACGAATATAGAATTTATATTCTGTACTCGGCTTAAGATTGTTAAAGACGTTTGAAGATTGCCAAGTTGTTCCGTCTATGGAGTATTCGCAGCTTTCGATAATTTTAAGCATTACAGATGAAATTGTTACTTTGTCGGCAACAGGCGCTTCCGGTGCATTAATGGTGGATTTTAATGTTGTGATTTTTAAACCAGCGCTCTTTTCCGAAGCGTAGGTTGTATCTGTTTGTGCGTAGCGAGCATATAATGTATACTCTTTATTTGGGAGAAGATTTTGGAATACATTAGAAGCTTGCCATGTAGTTCCGTCTAAAGAATATTCACAACCTGAAACAGCTTTAAGTGTAATAACTTTATCTGTTGTATTTGCTATTTCGGGAGCTGCGGGGGCAGTAATTGTAGATCTTAGTGTTGTAACTGTTAAAGCTACACTCTTTTCTGAAGCGTAAGTTGTATCTGTTTCTTTATACCGAACATAGAATGTGTATTCTTTATTTGGAAGAAGATTTTCAAAGACGTTTGATAAGACCCAGTTAGTTCCGTTTAAAGAATATTCACAATTTTGAACTTGTTCCAATGTTACAGAAATATCATTTTTTGACTGTAATACAGGAGCAGTGGGAATATTTGTATTTTGGGATTTTTGTGTTTTAGTTATTAGAGCTTCGCTTTTTTCTGATGCAGGGGCTTCATTAGTTTCTTTATATCTTTGATAGAATGTATATTCTGTTATAGGAGAAAGATTGGTAAATGTTCTACTTTCTTGCCAATGCTCTCCGTCCATTGAATATTCACAACCTAAAGTGTTTTTTAACGTAACGGTAGTATCGCTACATGATTCAAGAATTGGAGCACCGGGAATGGTTCCTTTTAATGTTGTAACAGTAAGGGCGTTACTACTATCTGATGCATATGTGGTATCTGTTTCTTGATAGCGGATATAAAAATTGTATTCGGTGCTGGGGTTGAGTTTTACGAAAATATTGGATGACTGCCATACTATTCCGTCTATTGAATATTCACATCCGTCAACTGGCGTGATAGTTACAGAATTTTCTTTTATAGATTCGGATACCGGGGTTGCGGGAGCATTTACTTTGGTTTTCAATGTTTTTATTACAGACATAGATGGTGCCGAAACAAATGCGGTTTCAGTTTCCGTATATCTGATATAAAACGTATAATCTGTTACAGGGGTAAGACCGTTAAAAATATTTGATTCTTGCCATGTGTTTCCGTCCATGGAATATTCGCAACCAGTTACACCAGACAGGGTGACTGATGTATCTGTTTTGCTTTCTGCAACCGGAGCAGCGGGAGCTGAAACGGTAGATTTTAATGTTTTTACTATAAAACCCTCGCTTTTAACTGATGCCGGTTTTGTTTGAGTAGCTTTTACTCTTTGATAAAATGTATATTCTTTATTAGGAAATAAGTTATTGAAGATATTACTATCCTGCCAATTTAATCCATCTATTGAATATTCACAATTATATATAGGATTTAAACTGATCATAGTATCCTTTGTTTCTTTTATTGTAGGTTTTGGTACGGAGGCTATCTTAAGCTCATCGATAGCTGTTTTTATATCTTGGATTGCATTGTATCCGTCTTGATCAGTTGAGTTTATAGAATTCTTAATATCGTCAACGGTATCACTTAAACTTTGTTTTTGAGATTCCCAAACCGCCCAACTGTCAGGTGTATAAAATTCTTGTGGTAATAAGGAAATGAAAAGCTCATCTCTTAATGTTTTTAAAATCGGACCAATATAAGCTTTTTCCCTTGCGGCAACCCACATTTGCTCCAAAATCATGTCTGAAGGAGCTCCGCCTATATATACAATCCATTCTTTATAGTTTATATTATTGTTGTAAGCCTCAAGGAAAAGACTATCTGCTTCAATAGCTTTGTCTATAAAAGCTTGGACAACAGCGGAATCTGTCCATATATCAGGCGTTGTCAGCCGTTGATAAGCATGATATACATACCATGCATAAAGTTCCCTATCACCTGATTTTGCTATACAAAAGTTGTATGCCGCCAAGTTCTCGGCATTTGGAGGTCCGATATAATCAGGGTTTTGTACAAGAGCCTGATATTTTGTATAAATATCATTTATTGCAGCTTCGCCTTGTACATCTGTACAGGTTTTTCGGTATGTATCTCCCCAGCAAACTGCTCTGTAATATGCAGCCCAAGACTCAGTAGTATATTTTTTGCAACCTGTACCGCTGGCATCTATTCCGTCGGGGTTAGCCCATAATCCTTCGCACTTTGTATTTATTATCTCTGTTCTAAAGACATTCCATCCTTCAGAGACAGGGACTTTTTCACGAGCTAAGTGCCACATGTTTTCAAGAGTTGCCTCACTGTAATATTCAGCAAGGTAAAGATCTTGAGTTTTAAGTAATTCTGTCACCATTTCAAGTCGGTTTTTGTATGCCGCAACATCCGGTAAATTCTGATATTTTGGAAGTGTAATTTTACCATAATAATAATCATAGAAAAAACCAAAACGATATCCTAAAGAATTTTTTTTATTTGCTGTATCGTTTTTAAGTAAATTGTTTTTTTCTGCAGTTGCAGCAGAAATCTGTTCAGGTGTTGTTGCTTTTGTTAAAGTAGTTAAATCAAATGCAAACGATGGCAGGGCATTTGCAAACGATAAAAACGATGCCATGATACAAAGTACTATACATGCTGAAATTCCCTTTTTCATTACGAGCCTTCCTTTCAATATTAATCAAGCTTATTATAATACATATTAAAACAAATGTCAAGTAAAAAATATAAAAATAAATAAAAAATATCACAAAAAGTACATATAAATAAAGAAATAACATTTGAAAGTTCAATCTCACCATTACCGTCAATATCATCTTGACTTTTAGCTGTAATGGCTAATCCTGCTTTCTTTTGGGGATTGAAAGTTTTATTTGTTTCAGCAAAACTAATATGAAATATATTTGCTTTAATTACAAAAGCAAGTCATAAAACAGCAATTTAAAATCCTTTTGAATAAGTTTCATACTTAATTCAAAAGGATTTTAAATGAATATTTTTTAGATTAATCTAATAGTGAATAATTTTTATGATTATCCTATTTTTATAAGAAACTGTACACTTTCGGTTTGGGTGTTTTTAGTACTTGTAAAGCTTGGTGCCTCAAAAGCTGATTTATCGTAAGACGATATAAGACTGTCGATTTTCTCTTTAAATTGTTGAGGAAGATCTTTTGTATTATCAACTAATGCTTTTGTACCATCTGATAAAGCTGCTGCACCGCCGTTAAGTTTTTTTATACCGCCTACGGTTTGCGATATACCGTTATCAATTGCAGAATATGATGAAGCAAGATGTTTAACTCCGCCAACATATTCCGAGAGCCCGTTGTTGAAATTTGTAAAACCGGAAGCCAAAGCAGAAACAGATGCCTGGAGCTCCGGCATTTGAACAAGGCTTTGTGAAAGTTTATTTATTCCGGAAAGAATTTGACCTGAAGCGTAAACAAGTTCATCGCCTTTAGTTGCAAGATCTGTTAAAGCTTCTGCAATAGAAGCCGATCCGCTTGTTAAATCGTCAGTATTTTTTGAAATAGTTGAAATGCCGTTTTTTAGTTCAGAAGCTCCGTTATTGATTTTATTTATTGCATCTGTTAAAGTGGAGATTTGTGTGGTAATATCCGAGGTGTCGGGCATAGTAAATGAAAAGGAAAAGGGTAGTGCTGTTATTTGTGCAAAAGGCATTGAAAAGTTAGAAACTTTAGCAGAAAGAGTAAGTTCTGCATTGCTCTCAGGCATAACTGTAAAAGATAGAATTTTGTTTTTGCCTGCATTTGCCAATGTTCCGCCTTCTGCTTTTATGTTGGTGAAATACTCTGTATTAAGTGTGAATTGAATTTGCATCATATAATTTTCAAAATATCCACCGCTTATCTCAGTGTTTTGATTTGTTTTAATTTTTATCTGTATATCTCCGCTTTTGTCATTTAATTCCGAAGCGGTTACACTTTCCCCGTTTAGCATATATTCAATCTTAAACTGCCATGGTAAAGCTGCTGCTTTCATATTTCCGCGATAATAATATCTCCCGGGTTCAGCAACGGCAATAACTTTGTCGCCTTCTATTGAAAGTTTGTCTGCGTTTGTCAAATTCTCAACTGAAGAAAAGTCTCCGTAATCAAAAACTGCACCGCCTTTTTCAACATTCAGTACATTAACGGCATAAACTTTTTCAATACTGCCATCTGCTGAAAGATTAGCATATATAACTTCTTCTTTTGAAGTTAAAACTCCTTCGTTTGTTGCCTGTGACCCTTCCGCAAAAGAAGCAAAGGGAATAAGGCATAAACATAAAAGAACGGGAATAATTAATTTAAATTTTCTCATTTATCATCTCTCCTTTTTAAGGTTGTAACACCGACAAACTTATCTGAAATACTGGTAAGAGCCGGCAGGAACAGTAATACAGATGCTGCTGATAGAAGCGCACCTCTTCCCAGAAGATACCCAAGCTGACTTACCACATCGTTTGTTGAAACAAGCCCCACTATAAACCCTGCAAGTGATAATATTGCGGCGGAAATAATAATAGCAGGCATTGTATGAACCAAAGTTTTTTGTGCTGCGTCTTTGGGTTTGTTGTCTTTTCTATAGCGTAGGTAGTTATCTGTAAACAGTATTGCGTAATCTACCGTTGCCCCCAACTGCACCGTGCTTATTACTAAAAATCCGATATAACACAGCGGCGAACCTGAAAAATATGTTATTGCAAGATTTATCCAGATAGCACCTTCAATTGTCAAAAGTAGTATAAGCGGCAGTGACAGTGACTTGAATGTGAACAAAACAACAAGCCCTATAAGAACTATTGCTAAAATATTTATAAACGTACTGTCTGCATTAACAACGTTTTTTATATCATAAAGGCTTACGCTTTCACCCAGTGTCAGAGCCTTGTCGCCGTAATATTCAGATGCAAGGGATCTTGTGTTTTCAACAAGAGTGAATGCTTCATCTCCCTCAGTCTCGGTGTCGGCATATAAAATAATTCTGCTGTAATTATCCGAATAGAAGTTTTTTGTTACTGCACTATCCAGAAAATCCTGCGGAATCTGGGATCCCACCGCCGTTGTATAAGAAACGACCGAGGTAACAGCTTGCATATCTCCGAGTTTTTTGCAAAGCTCATCTTCCCGCCCTGTATCGCCTTTGGGTACAAGCACTACAGTCGGAACGGAACGGCCAAAAGTTTCGTTTATCTTTATTTCATCCTGTCCTGCTCTGCTGCTTGTTTCAAGTGCGCCAAGCCCATATGTGAATTTATTATGATCCTGCACTATAAAAGAGGGTATTATAAGGGCAAGCATGAGAATCATTATAGGGATTCGAATTTTAATAACAAATTTTGATATTCCTCCTAATTTAGGTTTGAACTCCTTGTGGCGTGTTTTATCTAAAAGTTTTATACAGCAAAGAGTAAGTGGCGGCAGGAATATCATAACCGATATAAAACTGAGGGAAACGCCTTTAACAAGATTTATACCCAAATCTGATCCTATCCCAAAACGCATAAAGCAAAGGGCTAAAAATCCCAGAAGAGTTGTCATTGCACTCGCCGCAACTGCAGGCAACGCTCGCCTTTGTGCAAGACGCATTGCTTCTTTCGGTTCGTGTGTTTGTCTGAATTCGCTAAACGCTCTTAAAAGGAATATTGCATAATCCAGCGAAACTGCCATTTGTAAAATTGGGCTTATAGACTGTGTAATAAACGAAACTTGGCCGAAAAATATATTAGTTCCCATATTTATTACAACAGCAACTCCTATTGCTGCTAAAAATAAAACCGGTTCAATCCAAGAACTTGTTGAAATAAGTAAAATTATTATTATTAACGGTATAAGAAATGCAAAAGCTTTTAAGCTCTCAAACACAGTCATGTCTTGTGAATTTGCATTTAATGCTGCTTCGCCGCTTACGGCTCCGTTATCGCCAATAAGCTCTCGTATTTGTTTAACTGTTTTCGACTCTGTTCCTTCTTTAACGGTAACAGAAAATACAGCATTTTTATCTTTGTAATATGTTTCGACCATTGTTTTATCCAGTGTTTCAACCGGAACTATCAAGTCTGCTGCATCGTCAAGCCATAAAACGCTTTCAACTCCGTCGATATTTTCAATTTCTTTTTTATATTCAATAGCTTGCGAAATTTCCACATTAAAAACAGCAACACGTGCATTAGGTACAGTGTCGGAAAATTCATTTTCCATGATCTGGAGAGCTTTAGTGCTTTCTGCATCGGCAGGTAAATAGCTTTCAAGCTTGTAGTTGACAGGCACGAAAATTGCTAATACGGCACATGCTATAAAAATTACGCAAAATACTGCAACGACTGTTTTTTTGTGTTCTAATGTTGAATCAAAAATTTTATTCATACTCTCGCCTCTTTTTCTGTACACAGTGTTGACTTTTTATCTCTATTATAGTATAATACCATTGTGTATAAAAATCAACATTCAGTTTGTTTTGTTTTGTACGGAAATATACAAAAAACTATTTATTTGTTTAAAATGTGACGGCAATAAAATTAATAATATGTAAAAAAAATTCGGGAGGGATTATTTTTGGAAGAAAAACGTGAAAGCAGGCGTACCCGATATACAAAATCGGTAATACGGCAAACGCTCCTTACCCTTATGAAAGAGAAAAATATAAACAAAATAACAGTTAAGGAAATATGTGAAGCAGCAGATGTAAACAGGGGTACTTTTTATTCATATTATAAAGATGCCTTTGATCTTTTGGAAAAGATTGAAGACGAGCTTTATCAGGAGATATCTGAAGCTTTGGATGGGCATGATCCCAGCGAAGTTATCGGTGAAATTTTTTGCAGAATCCAAAAAAACTGGGACTTATGCAGGATTTTGTTCAGCGATAACGGTGATCCTGATTTTCTGCGACGTGTTATGTATATTGCAGAGAAGGCTTGTATTGAAGATTGGGCGAAAAAAATGAATACAACAGATATTGCATTATTAAAATATTTGTATGCGTTTACTGCAGTAGGAAGTGTCGGAATAATTCAGGAATGGGTTAAAGGGAACATGGTTGAACCGGCAGAAAAAATGGCGGAGATAGTTGCCCGCATAACATATGGTGGGCTTAAATCTTTTGAAACTGATATAAAAAAGTTTTATAAATAGAGGGTTGCGTAATATGATAATACTTGACGGTGCTTTAGGCACACAAATACAAAAAGCAGGTTTAATATTTAAAAAATGTCTGGAGGAACTTAATATAACAAATCCTTCGGCTGTAACAAAAATACACCGTGCATATGTGCAAGCCGGATCAGATGTTGTTTATACAAATACTTTCGGAGCAAATGCCTATAAAACAGCAGATTGTGAATATTCTGTAGACGAGCTTATTTCGGCAGGTATATTATGTGCAAAAACTGCGGTTGGGAAAAAAACAAGAATCGGACTTTCGCTGGGGCCTATAGGCAAACTGATGAAACCTAACGGAGATATGTCTTTTGAAGAAGCTTACGGGTACTTTAAACAAATGGTTTTGGCAGGTAAGGGTGCAGATATTATTGCGTTCGAAACATTTTCAGATCTGTTAGAGCTGAAAGCAGCTGTTTTGGCTGCAAAAGAAAATTCCGATTTGCCTATTTATGCGACTATGACCTTTGAAAAAACAGGCAGGACTTTTACCGGTGTTTCGGTTGAAGCGATGGCGGCCACCCTTGAAGGGTTAGGTGTTGACGCGTTAGGTGTAAACTGCTCTTTAGCTCCTAATGAGCTTTCTTCTATAATAAAAAGGCTTTTAAAAAGAACAACCTTACCGGTTATTATAAAAGCAAACGCCGGGCTTCCGGACCCCGAAACTAATGAATACAGCGTGAATCCTCGGGATTATTTATCTCAGCTTCGTCCTCTTGTTCGTGCCGGAGTTTCAATTATCGGGGGTTGTTGTGGTACGGATGAAAGATATATTTCCCTCATATCAAAGGAATTTGGTAAAACACAACCACAATTTAAAAAGTATAAGCAAGTATCCATATTGTCGTCTGCAACAAAATGTATTGATATTGATCGTGTTTGCATAGTAGGAGAGCGAATAAACCCAACGGGTAAAAAGCTTTTTAAACAAGCATTAATAGATAAAAACATATCTTATATTTTATCACAAGCTCTTGAACAGACATCTGCAGGTGCTGATATTCTTGATGTAAATGTTGGTCTGCCTGAAATAGATGAAGTTCAAATTTTAAAAAGCGTTGTGGAAGAAATTCAAAGTGTTTGCGACTTACCGTTGCAGCTTGATACTTCCGACCCTAAAGCACTTGAGGCGGCTTTGCGTATTTATAATGGTAAACCGCTTGTCAACTCTGTAAGCGGAGATGAGAAAACTCTCTCGGAAATACTGCCTCTTGTTAAAAAATACGGGGCTTCGGTGATTGGTTTAACACTTGATAAAAACGGAATTCCGAAAAAAGCATCCGAAAGGGTTAAAATTGCGGGGAGAATAATAGAAGCTGCTGAAAAACACGGAATTAAGCGCCAAGATATTTATATTGACTGCTTATGTTTAACCGCTTCAGTCCAACAAAAAGAAGCAGTTGAAACATTAAAAGCTATAAAAACCGTAAAACAAAAATACGGCGTTAAAACAGTATTGGGTGTTTCAAACGTTTCTTTCGGTTTACCGGGGCGAGTACTCTTGAATTCGAGCTATCTTACTCTTGCACTGGCACACGGGCTTGATTTGCCTATAATAAACCCCAATATAACAGAAATGACAGATTCAGTTGCTGCGTTTAATGTATTATATAATAAGGATAAAGGTGCAGAAAAATTCATTAAAAGAGAGGCTGAAAAACAGCAAGTTGAAAACATTCCTTTACAAAAAAAATCTGACGTTAAAAAGACGGATGAAACAGCACTTTTTGACGCCGTTGTTTCAGGGATAAAAGAAGAGTGCCGCCAACGGACAAAAGAGCTTTTAAAAGCGAAAGATGCACTTGATATTGTAAACCAAATTCTTATTCCAGCTCTTGATATGGTTGGAACTCAATTTGAAACCCAAAAAATATTTTTACCACAGCTTCTTTCTTCTGCTACTGCCGCACAACAGGCTTTTGATGAAATTAAAAAAGACCTTGCTGATAAAAGCCAAAAAAGTGTCTCAAAGGGGCGCATACTAATGGCAACAGTAGAGGGGGATATTCATGATATAGGAAAAAATATTGTCAGAGTTGTTTTGGAAAATTACGGTTATGACGTTGTTGACCTGGGTAGAGATGTTCCCGCTGAACTTATTGCAGAAACAGCTTTAAAAGAGAATATTAAACTTGTAGGGTTAAGTGCTCTTATGACAACAACCGTAAAAGGTATGGAGCGAACCATAAAACTTTTACATGAAAGCGGATCAGATTGCAAAATCATGGTTGGCGGAGCTGTTTTAACAGAAAGTTATGCAATGAAAATCGGTGCTGATTTTTATTCAAGAGATGCAAAACAAGCCGTTGATATTGCTAAAAAAATATTTATTTAATAAGGCGTACTTTTAAGCTGAAAAAGGTCACTGCATAACCTTAAAAAAGTAACATAATATTACTTGACTTAGCTATCTATTTATGCTAAACTAACCAAAAAGGAAGGTGAACTATGTGCAGTATCGGCATCTTGTGGATTTTAACGATATAACGGCATCACAGTGGAATGCATTATACCGATTGGGACGTGATATAATGCACGACCCTCAAAAATACGCCGACAGTTGCAAGGGCAAAGTTTTAGCAACTCTTTTTTACGAGCCCAGCACCCGCACCATGCTTTCTTTCCAAACAGCAATGCTTCGCTTGGGCGGTTCGGTTATAGGGTTTGACAGCCCTGCAAATTCATCCGTTTCAAAAGGTGAAAATCTTAAAGATACAATTACAATAATCAGCTCCTATGCTGATATTATCGCAATGCGTAACCCTCAGGAAGGTGCTGCTCTTGCAGCCTCGTTATATTCAACCTGTCCTGTTATAAACGCCGGAGATGGCGGACACTTTCATCCAACGCAGACATTGACAGACCTTACAACCATAACTATGGAAAAGGGTAAGCTTGATGGCCTGACTATAGGCCTTTGCGGCGATTTAAAACATGGCCGTACAGTTCACTCACTTTTACGTGCATTATCTGTTCTTGGAAAAAATACATATTATTTAGTGTCAACTCTTACTTTAAAAATGCCTCAATATATTATAGATACTCTTCGCGAAAGCGGAAATATGGTTTATGAGCTTACATCACTTGACGATTGTATAGAAGAGCTTGATATATTATATATGACTCGCATACAGAAAGAGCGTTTTCAATCAGAAGATATGTATAAAAAAGAAAGCGGTAAATACATTCTTACACCTGAAAAGCTTTTGCATGCAAAACCGGATTTATCAATTTTACATCCGCTGCCCAGAGTTGATGAAATTTCATCCGAAGTAGATTTTGATAAACGTGCCATGTATTTCAAGCAAGCAGAAAACGGAATGTATATTAGAATGGCTCTTATTCTGACAATGCTTAAAAACGGTAAATTTATGCCGGATATATATGAATGTAAAGATGTAAAAAACACTATGCGCTGCCCTAATCCGGTATGTGTTACCAATACGGAAAAATATCTCCCGCCTTTAACATATACGCTGGGGGGAACGCGCCCCGGGCATGCATGTAAATATTGTGATTTCAGGATTGATTAATTTATGAACGGTATTGTTTTTGACATACAGCGATTTTCAACCCATGATGGCTACGGTATTCGTACTACGGTTTTTATGAAAGGTTGCAATAATGCTTGTTTGTGGTGCCATAATCCGGAAGGGTTGTCTTTAAAAACTCAGCTAAGAACATATCCGATGAAATGCATAAGTTGCGGACGCTGTACAAAAGTTTGTAAGCTTGATTGTGATCCGTTAAAGTGTATAAGTTGCGGCAAGTGTGCCGATGTATGTCCTACAGGTGCTAGAGAGCTTTGCGGAGTTGAAATGACACCTGAGAAACTATTTGAAGAGATTAAAGCCGATTTGGATTTTTATAAAAATTCCGGTGGTGGAGTTACCTTTTCCGGCGGCGAGCCGTTATTACAATCTGATTTCATTTCAGAAACGGCAAAAAGGTGCAAAGAAATCGGAATAAGTGTCGGCATACAAACTGCGGCTAATGTTAAGTGGCCGGAGTTTGAAAAGGTTTTACCGTATACAGACTTTTTTATGTGTGATTTTAAGTTGTTTGATGACGATCTGCATAAGAAATATACCGGAGTTTCAAATAAACTTATTATAGAAAATATAAAAAAGCTGGGTAATGAAAATATAAAATTAATTGTACGTACGCCTGTGATTGCAGGTGTTAATGAATCCCAGATAGAAAATATATGCAAAACTGTAAAGGATTTAAAAAATCTTGATTACTATGAGCTTTTGCGTTATCATAAATTTGGTTTAAGTAAGTTGGAAAATCTTAATATGAAATTTGGCAAAGAATTTGAAGAGCCATCTCTTGAATCTATGCGTTCTCTTGTAAAAATAGCGAAACAATACATAAAAAATGTAAAATGCGATCCTATTGAGGAGGAAGAGTAATATGGTAAAAAGACTTAGCGAAACGACAAGACAAATGGCACAAGAAGCTTTAACAGGGAAATGGGGTAGAGCCCTTGAACCTACACAGCTTGTTTTAACAAAAGCAGAAGATAAAGAGCCCAACGGTTATCTGCGCAGTGCGTATTGTGTACGCCATATAGCCGAGGAAGCTCCTATAAGAATACTTCCTACTGAGAAACTTGTCGGAGCCTGCACTCTTGCAGAATCTCCGCTTCATGTTACACCTGTTCGTAATCCGAAAGGTGATATAGCACTGGGTAGCCTTTCCCACTGTACTCCGGGTTTTTATGAAGTTCTGGAAATAGGCTTGAAAGGCCTTCGCCACCACGTTGACGAAAGGCTTTTACGTGGGAACATTGACAACGAACAGATTAAATTCTTAAAATCGCTGCAAATAACTCTTGATGCTATGAATACATGGCATAAGCGTTATATCACACTGCTTCGCAAACTTATACGCGAAAGCGAAGGTGAGCAAAAAGCACATTACGAAGAAGTTTTGAAAAACCTTAAAAATGTTCCTGAAAATAAACCGAAGAACTTTAAAGAAGCTATTCAGTCCCTTTTGTTTATGTTTGTATTTATGCGCCAATGTGGAAACTGGCCAGGTATCGGCAGAATTGACGTTATGCTGGGTAAATATCTTGAAAAAGATATGAAAGACGGTAAAATAACGTTAGACGAAGCCCGTGAATATATCGCTCATTTTTGGATAAAAGGTTGCGAATGGATAGGCAGATCAGAAGTATTTGACGGTTCCGGCGACGGGCAGCATTATCAGAACATAATTCTTTCAGGTGTTGATAAAGACGGTAACGAGGTTGTTAATGACGTTACATATCTTGTTTTAGATGTTGTTGAAGAATTGTTAATAAGTGACTTCCCCATAGCAGTTCGTGTAAGTAAACGTACTCCTGAAAAACTTTTCCGTAGAATTGCTGAAGTTCAAAGGCTTGGCAGCGGCACAGTTGCAATATATAACAACGATTTTATTGTTAATAATTTATATAATTTCGGATATCCTATCGAAGACGCTCGTAATTTTGCAAATGACGGATGCTGGGAGGTTCAAGTTCCTGGTAAAACCTGTTTTTCATACCACCCCATAGATATTCTTGTGTGCTTACAACAGGCTCTAGGGATTGAAGACGGTTTTGAATCCATAGATTATCCCACATTCGAGGATTTGTATAAGTCTTACGATGAAAAAGTTCAGTGTATTATCGGACAGTTGATGCAGGGAGCTGACCATTTCGGTTATAACGGCACACCAAGCACCTTGTTTTCACTGTTTACGGACGGCTGTATAGAAAGTGCAAAAGGATATTATCACGGCGGTGCAAAATATAAGGTTTTAGCACCTCATACCGGAGGTGTCCCGGATGTTGCAAACGAACTTTATGCAATTAAGAAACTTGTATATGATGAGAAAAAATTTACATTAAGCCAAGTTCGTGAATTCCTTAAAGCAGACTGGGAGGGTAACGAACCGTTACGCCAACAGATGCTAAAAGAATGCGATCATTACGGAAACGGGCACCCCGATGTTGATGCAATGGCGCGCAGAGTTTTACATGATTTTGCAAGATTTTCCCGTGAAATTCCTGAACGCAACGGTGTAAAACGTCCTGCAGGAATTTCAACTTTCGGCCGTGAGGTTTCCTGGAGAGCCGGTAGAAAAGCCACTTTTGACGGGCATAAAGCAGGGGAAATACTTGCTGCTAATCTTACTCCCACACCCGGTACTGATAAAAACGGCCCAACCGCAATAATAAATTCACATTGTGCCCTTGACCTAACATGCCTTGTAAACGGAACAGCACTTGATATGAAAATCGCTCCTTCAGCCGTTAAGGGTGAAGATGGTATTCAGGCGATGGTTGCACTTTATAAAACATTTATTGAAAAAGGCGGAATTTTCATACACATAGATGTTGTAGATAATAAAACACTGCTTGATGCAGTTGCACATCCTGAAAAGTATCCTACACTTTCAGTACGTGTTTCGGGTTGGTCAGCTCGTTTTGTAACCCTTAATCCCCAATGGCAGGAAATGATTATAAAGAAATCGGAACAACATTGATAAAAAACAGAAAAATGCGGGAGTACCGCATTTTTCTGCATTAATAATTTATGAGGAATGTATCAGATGAATATAGATAAAAATGAAATTGCATATCTGGAAAAAGTTAAATCATATATAGCTTCCCGCTTGGGTAGCTATGAGGATGATATGATTTCGCTTCGCGAATATATCCGAGAAGAGCGTCAGCGTATGTGGGAAGATTTCGTTCGTGTTTCAGACAGACCTGATACGTTTGAGCTTGTACAATTAAGCCAAACTGAAAGCCGTGATACTCAACGGCTTGAACGAATGGAAAAGGAGAATGCATCCTTAAAAATTCTTGCTAAAAGCCCGTATTTTGCACGCCTTGATTTTAAAGAAGACGGTTATGATGAAGAGACTATTTATATAGGCAGGCGGTCTCTTTCAGATGAATCAACAGCACAGATGCTCGTTTGCGACTGGCGTAGTGATATTGCAGGGATGTTTTATGACAGTCCTCTGGGGAAAACATCTTATACAAGTGTTGAAGGGGAAATCCCTTGTGAACTTTTACTTCGGCGTCAGTATAAAATTGCAGACGGTGAACTAATTTATATGTTTGACAGTGATATAGCTGTTGAAGACGACATTTTACAGCAGGAGCTCGGTAAAACTTCTGATGCTAAAATGAAGACAATCATATCTACGATTCAGGCTGAGCAAAATGCAGTTATTCGTAACTTGGAAAGCTCTCTTTTACTTGTTTCAGGTGTTGCGGGAAGCGGTAAAACATCAATTGCCCTACACAGATTAGCGTATCTTTTATATAAACAACGAAAAACGCTCACTTCTTCAAATATTATAATTTTTTCACCTAATAATGTCTTTAACTCGTATATTGCTGATGTATTACCGGACTTAGGTGAAGATAAAGTTTTACAAACAAGCTTTTATGAATTTCTATCGGAGTATTTTAAAGATAAATCTGTATTGCCTCTGTCAGACCAAACTGAACGTATATTTTCCAAAAAAACAGATACAAATGAAATTAAACTTAAAGGCTCTGCTGAGTTTGCCGCAAAACTTGAAAAATATTTTATTTCTACAGCCGTTTCAGATATTGAAATCAAACCGTTGATGTTGGATTCTGAAGAAATCCGTACAAAGGCTGAGCTTGAATATCTTTATTTTGACCTTTATAAATCGTTTTTACCTGCTGTTCGTATGAATAAAATTAAGGAAGGTATTTTGGAGTATTGTGAAAACGATATTAAGCAAAATCACCGTCCTCGTTACGAGCATGAAATTTCACAAAACGGCTCAATAGAGATGAATGACGATGAACTTAACCTTGAGTGTGAAACTCGCTGGCAGGGTGATCTCGATGTTCTCGCCAACGAAATAGAAAAAATGTTTACCCCCAATCTTGAAAAGGCATATCTTACGGTTTTGAGAAAGTTTTCAGAAGAATACTACGAAAAAGCAAAAGAGCGTTTTGAAAGTGGAGTTTTATATTTTGAAGATATGCTGCCGTTAGCCTACCTTAAGGTTTTATGTGGTAAAATACGTGAACAGCGCCGCATTAAACATGTTGTTGTAGATGAAGCTCAAGATTATCCGCCTATACTTTATTTATTAACAGCTAAGGTTTTTAAAGACGCGAAACACACCGTTCTGGGAGACCCTGATCAGGCTTTTATTTCTCACATCAAGTCTATAAAAGATATATCGGAGTTATACAGTTTTCCTAAAACAGTTTATATTGAATTTAATAAAACATACCGATCTACAGTTGAAATAAACACATTTTTACAAAGCATTTTAAAGAATGCTGCAGATACTAAGTTTTTTGAGCGGCACGGCGAAGAAGTTTCTTTTGAAAGTCACGAAAATTTAATTTCAACTGTTTCTGATATTACGCAAAAATACCCTTCAACTGCAGTGATATGCAAGACACAACAAGACGCTGAAAATGCGTTCAATGAGCTTACTTCTGCAGGGGTTAAAGTAAGACTTATAGGTTCAGAAGACATTGTATTTCCCGGTGATACTGTGGTTTTACCGTCATACCTTACAAAAGGTTTGGAGTTTGACGCTGTTGTGATTTTTGACCAAGAGCGTAAAACCGAAGATGACAATAAAGTGTATTATGTATGTGCGTCCCGAGCATTGCATAAACTTGTTGTAATCAGATAATATAAATATTAAAAATCGCTTTTTTTAAAAGCGATTTTTTTATTTTACGATTTTTTTTGACATAATACGTTATCTGTAAATGATATAATAATATCGGGTGAGGATTATGACTGTATATATTGATATTCTGCTGTTCGTTAACATTGTTGTGAACACCGTACTTTTATGGATAACTGCAAGACTTTTACGGCAAAATCCGAAACCGCTGCGTTTTATTGGTGCTGTTTTTATTTCTTGTGCTTACGGGCTTTTAGTATGTTTACCTCAATTAGGTTTCTTACTTAACGTTATTTTTAAAATTATTTTTGGTGCAATTATAAGCTTAACAGTTTTTAAGGCAAAAAATATTTTAAATTATATTAAAAATACCCTTGTCTTTTTTGCTGTGTCGTTATCCTATGTTGCAGTTTTGCTACTGTTCTCAAATTTACCATTTTTACATGATTATATATACATACGAAACGGAAACGTTTATTATAATTTGCCGTTGCTATACATTCTTTCAATGACAATTGTTTTATGCTTAGTACAAATTCTTGTAAGCCGGTTTTTCGAGCGTAAAATGCCTCGGGATATGGTTATGCCATGTTCGGTTGAATTCGGCGGAAAAAAAACAAGCTTTAACTGTTTTGTAGACAGTGGAAATATGCTTAAAGAAGCTGTTTCCGGTTTACCTGTTGTTTTGATTGAAAAAAACAGGCTTAAAAAAATTGTTAATATAGATGATGACGGTAAATTAAGTTGCGATGAAAACGATGAACTCTACACTAAATTTCGTCTTGTACCTTATACTGCTGCCGGTGGAAAAACTGGGTTGTTAGAGGCTTTCAGGCCTGACAAATTTACTGTTGATAATAAGGAGTATGATGTTATTGTTGCCGTTAACGGTGAAATAAAAGGCGATGGTACATATGAGGGAATAATTCCTGTTTTAAAATAATTCTTGCATGAAATATTGCAAGGTGAGTTTGTTATACTATAAAAGCATGAAATTGCTAAACAATCAACTCTGTGGAAGAACTTTAAATTTTTACTTATATGAGGTATTGAAGATGAAAAGCACATTAAAAGTTATCCGACATGCGCTATATAAAAGTGCGATTTCAAGAAAGCTTGCAGAACTTTTCGGCAACGAAATCTTTTACATCAACGGTGCAGACAGGCTTCCTCCGCCTCTTGAAGCAGAGCGTGAAGCTGAATTGATGTTATGGCTTGAGAGTGAAAAAGGAGAAGATGCAAGAAAAGAGCTGATAGAACATAATTTAAGGCTCGTGGTTTATATTGCCCGTAAGTTTGAAAACACCGGTGTTTTTATTGAAGATCTTATATCTATAGGAACAATAGGTTTGATTAAAGCCGTAAATACCTTTTGCCCGAATAAAAATATAAAACTTGCTACATATGCATCTCGTTGTATCGAAAATGAAATTTTAATGTATCTTAGGAAAACTGCTCATCGTAAAAGTGAAGTCTCAATTGATGAACCTCTTAATGTGGACAGAGACGGAAATGAATTGCTGCTCAGTGATGTACTCGGTACCGATTCTGATGACATTTCACACGATATAGAGACGGAAATGGAAGTGGAAATACTTAATAAAGCTATTAAAAAACTTAACAAACGTGAACGTGAAATAACAGAGCTTCGTTTTGGACTTAACGGCGGACGTGAATATACTCAAAAAGAAGTAGC
Organism: Clostridiales bacterium; assembly: GCA_003343705.1. GTDB lineage: Bacteria > Bacillota > Clostridia > Oscillospirales > UBA644 > QAKR01. The sequence continues at coordinate 69,703 of QAKR01000014.1, forward strand.
GGATATTTTAGGTATTTCTCAATCTTATATATCAAGGCTTGAAAAGAAAATTCTTGTGCGCTTAAGAAAGGAAATAGAAAATATAATTTAACAATATTAAATTATGTAAATATTCATATAACTTTTACTTTGAGTTTGAATTAAATTATATATTAAATATTAGTTAAAAAAAAATTCGTAAAAAGGGGTTGAAATATAGTTTTTTATATATTAGAATTAAATAAGAATAAAAATAAGGATGTGAAGTGATTGAAAAAAACAGTTCTTATTTCACTTGTGTTTTCTTTGGTTCTATATACACTATGTGCGTGTTCTACAAATTCAGAAAAGGATAATGAAACAGATATGACAATAGACAAAAACTGTATAGTCGGTTCAGACTATGATTTACTGCAAGCAAGCAAACCTAAAAAAGGCGATACAATAGTAACGTTTGAAACAACTAAAGGCATTGTCCGCGCTGTTCTTTATGCGGACAAGGCTCCGAAGGCTGTTGAGAATTTTGTAACTCTTGCTAAACAGGGTTATTACAACGGTGTAAAATTCCATAGAGTTATACCTAATTTTATGGTTCAATCAGGAGATCCTACCGGAACAGGTTCAGGCGGTGAAAGTATGTGGGGCGGAAAATTTGAAACAGAGCTTCCGGAAGGACTTTATCATTTCCGAGGTGCTTTAGCTATGGCTCGGCAGATGACGATGAATACAAACGGCAGCCAATTTTATATTGTACAAAACCCAAAACTGGATGTTTCGTCTATCTCTGCAACTGGAACAGTAAGACAGGCGTATCTTGATTTCGGCGGTTATCCCTCCCTTGACAAGCAATATACCGTTTTCGGTCAGGTGTTTCAGGGGTTGGATGTTGTTGATGCTATTGCAGCAAAAGGATCTTCTAACGGCACCCCAAGCGAAACTATAGTTATAAATGAAATTAAAATTACTGAATATGAAGGATAAGGAGCATACATCATGAAAAAAATTCAGGTTACAATTTGGAACGAATGTATCCATGAAAAAACTGAGCCGGTTGTACAAGCAATTCACCCCAACGGGCTTCACAACACACTTAAAACAGGACTTGACTGCCCGGAGTTCGAGATAAGAACAGCAACTCTTGACGATCCTGAGCAAGGTCTCCCGGATGACGTTTTAAACTCTACGGATGTATTGATTTGGTGGGGACATGCAGGACATGAACTTGTTGAAGATGCATTAGTCGAGAAAATCTGTACAAGAGTTAACGACGGAATGGGGCTTGTAGTTCTTCATTCAGGGCATCATAGTAAAATATTCAGACGTATGACAGGGACAAACTGTAACCTCAGATGGCGTGAAGAGGGTGAAAGATGTGAAATATCTACGGTTTTACCCACCCATCCAATTGCAAAAGGTGTTCCCCAAATGTTTGACCTTGATCATGAAGAAATGTATGGTGAACCGTTTGTTATCCCTAATCCCGATGAAGTGGTATTTATAAGCTGGTTCCAGGGCGGTAATGTTTTCCGCAGTGGTGTTACATATCATAGAGGTAACGGAAAAATATTTTATTTCCAGCCCGGACACGAAACATATCGTTCATATTATAATGAGAATGTTCTTAAAGTTATACATAATGCTATAAACTGGACATATAATCCTGATGCTGCAAATATTCCATGTGTATGGGAACAGTTTTCTAAAGAACCTTTCACGGTTGATGAAACACTGGGTGGGTTAACACATCATCCCGACCCAGTAAAATAATTTTAAATTTATTTACGGCCTGACGGTATCATTTGTCAGGCCGTTTAGATCAATAAATAGAAATGGGAGGAAAAACATATGAAACTAGGTGTCCTGACTGTTTTATTAGGCGATCAACCTTTTGATAAAGCTTGTGAATATCTTGCAAAACAAGGGGTTCAAACTTTGGAAATAGGTTGTGGTGGATTCCCCGGTAAGGCTCACGCTGATCCGGATATATTACTTAATAATGAAAAAGCTTTTAAGGATTTTAAAAAGACAATTGATAAATACGGATTTGAAGTGTCGGCTTTCAGTTGCCACGGAAATGCTGTTCACCCTGATGTTGATGTTGCAAAAAAGGCCAATGAGGATTTTGAAAAAGCTGTATTATTAGCTGAAAAAATGGGTGTTACTCGTGTTTGTACTTTTTCCGGTTGTCCGGGCGATACTCAGTTTGCAAAATACCCCAACTGGGTTACATGCCCATGGCCTGACGATTTTTTAAAGATTTTAGATTACCAGTGGAATGAATGTCTTATACCGTATTGGAAAAAAGCAGCTAAATTCGCAAGAGAACACGGTGTTGATAAAATCTGTTTTGAAATGCACCCGGGTTTTTGCGTTTATAACCCCGAAACACTCTTACGCTTGAGAACTGCTGTCGGCCCCGAAATAGGTGCTAATTTTGATCCGAGCCATCTTTACTGGCAAGGTATAGACCCATCAAAAGCAATTTTAGCACTTAAAGATTGTATGTTCCATTTCCATGCAAAGGATACACGAATTGATCCGTATAATACAGCCGTAAACGGGGTTCTTGACACTAAGAATTATGGTGATATAGAAAATCGAGCTTGGGTATTCAGAACAGTCGGTTATGGCCATGACGATAAAGCCTGGAAAGATATTGTTTCGGCTTTGCGTATCATTGACTACGATTTTGTTATGTCTATCGAGCATGAAGATGGTTTAATGTCTTCCAATGAAGGATTGAAAAAAGCAATTGAATTTCTTAAAGATGTTATGACATTTGAAGATAAAGGCGCTATGTACTGGGCGTAAAATTAAGAAAACAGGTCTGATGGCCTGTTTTCTTTGATTAAAGATAATTAAAAATATTTTAGAGTATTGTCTTCATTCACAAATTTATTATTAAGTAAATATAATATTAATGAAAGTATAAATGAATTATTTTCGTTTATTTCTTTTAATATTAAATGAAGTGAGAGATAAAAGATGTCTAATTTTGAAAATTATTGTTCTAATTCAGCTTTTAATAATTACAGTCAGAAATCTGTTGCTATTAATTCATCTACCGGTGGAGCAGGCCCGTTACCTGTATTTACTACACTGCTTGCAGATCCTATTAATGTTGTAACAACTACAATAGATACCACCGGTATGAAGAGAACAATGAATTTGTTAAACTTTACAAGCGTTATTAATTTGCCCTTAGGTGTATCAGTAACATTGAATTTTGAAGTTTTAAGAACTCTGGATGACGGAAGTGCTATTAAAGTAGGTCCGACATTCACTTATTCAACAATAGTGGATGTCTTGGAAGCTGAAGCATTTAGTTTCCAATATGCAGACGATAATGTAGCTCCAGGAAATTATACCTATTCTGTTCAGATTTCTACAAACTCAATTCTTGACGTAACACCAGGTGCAACAATTACAAATGCCACACTTAGCATAGTTGCAGCCAACAAATAACAAGAAAATATTATAAAACATCTGCTGAAAAATATTTAAGCAGATGAATTTTGGTTGAAATGGGAATTATCCCTGTTTTAACTTACCGAGAAATATTCTTAGTTGTTTATGTAAAAAATTCAACTCAATATCTGCAAAATTCTATACGGTCTCCTCCTTTGAGTTTAAGTTTCCATACTCAATGGAGGAGATTTTTCGTATTTAACTATAAAGTATAAAATATTCTGTTTTTGAGCCTACTTAAACCAAGAAAACTAAAAATTACTCGCTTTAAGACTTTAAATATATTATACATTACTTATATTTAGCCGTTAATGTATGTGTATTGTATCTCATTTGCAATACTTGATTTATTAAAGTATAGGTTTCTTTGTTTGTTAAGTTGTTAACCCTCTCTCCTGTAAGTCTATTCATTAAAATACATTGCTGTTTTTATTGACGGGGTTTCCTTTGAATTCATTAATTAAATAGTTTTTGTTAAAGGTTTTTCGTTGTAATCCATTGTATCAATATTCTTTGTACCGTCGTCGCGTGTACAATACTTTTATTTACCACATGAAGACATGACATGTATAGAGTCGAGCTGCAATATTCAGACAACCATTCCCATGTTGTGTCATTCTTTATCAGCACGGATATTTGTTTAAGAGAAATCTAAATTTTTAAAATATTATTAACTTCACCTTTTCGTTTTGTAACACAAGTATTTCTTGGACATAATTCATTTTAAAGATAACTTCAACATTCATTTTATTATGCTGCAACTACATTGTACAGAGTTCGATTTCTCTGTTTAACAATTAATTTGTGATGATATTTTATTGATTTCATATTATTTAAGTTGCTTTTGAGCAAAATATATGTTAATATAAAATTATAGAACTTGTTCTTATAGACGGTTTTTTAAAATTAATTAATGTTTTAAATATTTACTAGAGGAATGTTATGATAAAGATTTTAATAATTGAAGACAATCAGCGCCTTAATGATGAACTCTCGGAACTTTTACAGAAATATGGTTATTACCCATCTGGTATTACCAATTTTGAAAACGTTGTTGATGAATATAAAGCAGTAAAACCGGATTTGGTTTTGTTGGACATAAACTTACCTTATTATGATGGATATTATTTTTGCCGTCAAATAAGGGGAATATCTGATGTTCCTATTATATTTATAACAAGTAGAGATAATACTTATGATGAAATTCTGGCAATGACAATCGGCGGTGATGATTATATTACAAAACCTTTTGACAATCAGGTTCTTTTAACAAGAATTGCTGCTGTTTTAAAACGTTCGCATAAAGCATTAGCCTCTTACGGTCAACTAGAAGCCGGAGACCTTATACTTAACCCATCGTCAAACACCCTTTTATATCAAAATAAAAAAGTCGAGCTTTCAAAAAATGAGCAACATTTAATTTTTTTACTTATTCAAAACCGAGGGAAAGTTGTTAGCAGAACAAAATTAATTGAGACCTTATGGGATAATGATGAGTTTGTTGACGAAAACACACTATCAGTTAATATTAATCGAATAAGGTCAAAACTTTCTGAGGTGGGCGCGATAGATATTATTAAAACAATAAGAGGTCAAGGATATATGTTAAAATGAAACTGAAATACTATCTTAACGATAAACTGATTTTACTTTTAATTGAAAGCATACTACTTGTATTTATTGATGTTCTTATTATAGCTTCAAAAATTAATTTACAAGATTTTATCATTATTAATTTGTCTTATATTGTTGTACACGTGTTATACCATATATTTGCATACCGTAAATTAAAAGCCTATTTTGATCGTTTGCTTGGGGTCTGGGATAAACTTGAAGAAAAAAATCTTATATGCGAATTTATTGAAAAGCCAAACAACAAAGAACTTGAATTATTATATGATATTTTAATTGAAAGTGGACTTTCGTTAAATAATAAAATAGCAGAAACCGAAAAGATTAAAGATGAATACAGGGAATATATAGAACGGGTTGTGCATGAAATTAAACTTCCGATTTCAGTTATAAAACTGATTGCAGACAAGAATGATACGTGTGACAGTCGCAATATTAAAGAAGAAACCGATAAAATACAAGGTTATGTTGAACAAGTGTTATATTATGCACGAAGCAATTATGTACAAAACGATTATTTTATTATACAAACAGATTTGATTGCGGCTGTTAGAAATGTTATTAAAAAACATAAAAATCAGCTAATAGCAAAAAATATTGCTATTAACTTGAAAAGCGAAAAAATTATTGTTTTAACTGATGGAAAATGGATTGAATTTATTTTAAGTCAGCTTTTAGATAACGCAATAAAGTATAGTGATAACCGTAATCCTCAGATCCGCATTTATTCAAAAGTTAATAAAAACATTGTCAATCTTTATATTAGTAACAATGGTATTACGATACCAGCAGAAGATATTGATCATGTGTTTAATAAAGGTTTTACAGGGCAAAATGGTAGAAATGTACAGCATAGCACCGGTATGGGATTATATCTTGTAAAACATTTGGCTGAAACTCTCGGGCATAAAGTAACAGTGGATACAGCAAATAATGTAACTATATTTTGTATATCATTTAAATCACTTGATTGATTAACCGCCGTTTTCTAACGGCGGTTATGGTTTTCTTACAATATTGTAAGAAACATGCGTAAATTGTTA
>QAKR01000038.1 GCA_003343705.1 Clostridiales bacterium
ACACAGTATACGGTTTATGTAAGAAGGTCTGAGGTTGCAGGCTTTTTTGCAGGTGTGTCTAGCAGACCGTTGAAAGTTACTACATCCAAAAATTGAATTATTAAATTAAAAAAAGTTAAAAAAATCATAGCTCACTAAAAGTGAACTATGATTTTTTTCTAATAATAATATTTTTGAAGTTTGTGATTAAACTAAATATAGAATATTATAGTTTTGAAAGGAATCTTTAAATATGGATAATAAACATGCTGAAATACCTCTCGGTTTTGGAATGGCTTTAGCGCAGAATGAAAAAGCTTTTAATAACTTTGCAACTTTACCTGAAAGTAAACGCAATGAGTATATTGAACGCTCTCATACTGTTAAAACAAAATATGAAATGCAAATGCTTATAGAAGAAATAGAAAAACTTGAAATATAATTATTTTCTATATTGACTTACAATATTCCATAATATATAATATATATTATGGAATATTTTTTTATGAAAATAAAAAGGAGCGTAGTAAGTGAATATAATAGAAATTAAAAATCTTAAAAAGAGTTTTAAAGAAATAAAAGCCGTAGATGATATTTCTTTTCGAGTAAAAGAAGGAGAACTCTTTGCGTTTTTAGGCCTTAACGGTGCAGGAAAAAGCACTACTATTTCAATAATAAGCGGCATACTTGGAAAGGATTCGGGAAGTGTGTTTGTTAATGGTTACGATATTAGTAAAGACCCGGATAAAATAAAATCTGATATCGGTATTGTTTTTCAACAATCTGTTTTAGACAAAGTTTTAACGGTGAAAGAAAATTTACGCATCCGTGCGGCATTATATAATATCAGTGGTGCGGCATTTGAAAAACGACTTTCAGAGCTTTGTAATCTTCTTGATTTGAATGACCTTTTAAAGCGCCCTGTTGATAAACTTTCCGGCGGCCAGCGCAGACGGATAGATGTTGCACGAGCTTTGTTTCACTCTCCAAAAATACTCATACTTGATGAGCCTACAACAGGGCTTGATCCTCAATCCAGGATAATGGTTTGGACGGTGGTCGAGAAATTACGTAAAACAGACGGTTTGACTGTTTTTATGACAACTCATTACATGGAAGAGGCTGCTGAAGCTGACTATGTCGTTATTTTGGAAAACGGGAAAATTGCCGCAAACGGAACACCTAACGATCTTAAAAATGAATTTACAGGTGATTTTATAAAGTTGTACGGTGTTGATAAATGTGAGCTTGAAAAGCGAGAAATCTTATATACGGAAGAAAACGGATATCTACAGATATTTGTTAAAAATACAAAAGAAGCTAAAGATTTAATAACTCAAAACGGTGATATATTTAATGATTTCGAAGTTGTTAAAGGGAAAATGGATGACGTGTTTTTAGCAGCTACAGGTAAAACCATAAAGGAGGTTGAGTAAAATGGGTGTCGCTTTAAGACAACTTATATCACGTAATACAAAACTGTATTTTAAAGACAAATCTATGTTTTTAACGTCGATGATTACGCCGATGATACTTTTTATTTTATTTATAACTTTTTTACGCAGTGTTTATGAAAAGTCGTTTATTTCATTTATTCCGGAAGGTATGTCTATGGACCAAAGCATAGTAGATGCGTTTACCGTAAGTTGGTTGCTGTCTTCTATAATTGCCGTCAGCAGTGTAACGGTTGCGTTTTGCTCTAATATAATTATGGCTCAAGATAAACTGAACGGGACTATACACGATATTATTGTAGCTCCCATAAAGAAATCTACACTCGCTATAAGTTATTACATATCTAATGTTATTTCCACTGCAGTTATTTGTTATGCTGTAATGGTTTTAGGGTTTGTATATATTTCAATGGTGGGATGGTATTTCTCGGTAACAGATGTTCTTTTAATAATGCTTGATATATTTATTTGTGTGATTTTTGGTACGGCACTTGCGGCACTCGTTGATAATTTTCTAAAAACTCAGGGGAGTGTTGGAGCTGTTTCGAGTCTTGTTAGCGCTCTTTACGGTTTTTTATGCGGTGCATATATGCCTATTTCCCAATTTTCTGAACCAATACGAAATTTTGTTTCAATATTACCCGGTACATATGGTACGGCTTTGTTAAGATCTCATTATTTAAATGGTGTTTTATCCGAAGTTAATAAAACAATGCCTGATGAACTTGTTAACGGCGTTCGTGACAGCTTTGATGCAAATCTGTATTTTTTCGGTAATCGTGTTGAAGTATGGCAGATGTATACTGTTTTAATTTTCGCTGTGGTTGTTGTTTTGGCTGCATACATCATTATTAATTGTTTTGATAAAAAGAAGAAAATCTAGATAGGGTTAACAAAATACATAAATAGAAAACCTCTTGAAAAAGGCTTATTTTATACCTTTATCAAGAGGTTTATCTTCTGTTTGTTTTTATAGCCAATTAACTCGAAAATCTTGAACCACTTTTAAAGTTAAGTGCCTATATCCGTATAGTTTCATGTCTCATCAAATATTTTTAAAAACAGCTTTTTTCTTCTTTCTGCGTTTTTAAGGTATATTGCGGTTTTTTCGCTAATGATTTTTTCAGCCTCACGTTTTAATGTGTGGTCTGAAAGCGGCGGAGACTGAGGCTTCATAATAAATATGGCTTCTTCAAATATATCGCTTTTTGTGTCCCTTATTACAAAAACCTTTTTAGATATGCCTTTTATCATATATATAACCCCCTATGCAAGTGTCAGTAATATTCTACTGCAAATTTCAGGGATTTATACTAACAAGGACAAAGCTATTTTTAAAAGATGTAATAATTTATTTAGATATTATACAGTTCCATCCCTTTTTTTCTTTTATTTCGACAATCTCCAGTCCGTTTTCGGATAAAGCTTTTTTAACATCCTCCGCACGCTCGGTTATTATACCCGATGCAATAAAAAATCCATTGAGCAAAGGTTTTATTTTAGGTAAAATTGCAATTATAACGTCTGCAACAATGTTTGCTGTTATAACATTAAAAATTTTATCCGGAGCTTGTTGCGTTAAAATATCCAGCGGGTATGCATCAAGTTTATTTTCAACGTTGTTAAGCTCAGCGTTTTCATATGCAACTTTAATTGCGTTTTGATCAATATCAACAGCCGTTACGCTTTTTGCACCGCATAAAAGAGCAGTGATTGAAAGTATGCCGCTACCGGTGCCGACGTCAAAAATCTCGTCATCGTTTTTAACGTATTGTTGTATTGCTTCAATACACATGGATGTGGTTTCATGTGTTCCTGTTCCAAAAGCCATTCCCGGGTCTATAACAAGAATTTTTTCATCAGTTTTAGGTTCATATTTTTCCCACTCAGGCACGACGACAATATCGTCGATTTTTATAGGTTTATAATATTTTTTCCAAGAAGTTGAATAATCTTCTTCATTAATTTTATTGCGGCTTATTAAATATTTAATGTTCTCAGAAGAAAATCTTTCTTCAATAAATGCGATACAGTCCTCAATTGATGTATTTTCATCAATATAAACATGCATAATAGCTTGTGTTTTATCTTTTTGTAAAAGTTCTTCATCAACAATTCCGACTTGCTTTACTATTTCATTTTCCATTAAGTCAGAATAATCTTCAATATACATTCCGCCCAAGTTCAACATTGTTGCAATATCTGATGCTTTTTGAACGTCAGTACTTGCAAGTTCAATCATAATTTCGCTGTAAGTCATTTTCAACACCTCGCCATATTTTAGCATAAAAAAACAAAATAGTCAAGTTCACATAATTTTAAATTATTATACTTGAAAAAATATTAAAAGTGGTGTATAATGTTATATATAATTTATAATGATAGGGGTATTATGAACAATGAATAAAATACTAATTGAAACATCTGCAAGACACGTACATCTAACACAAGAACATATAGAAATCCTTTTTGGAAAAGGTTATCAACTTACGGTAAAAAAAGACCTTTCTCAACCGGGGCAGTTTGCTTGCAATGAAAGGGTTACTCTTAAGGGTCCTAAGAGCGAAATAAAAAATGTTTCTATACTCGGGCCTGCCCGTCCTGACTCTCAGGTAGAAGTTTCCGCAACTGATGCAAGATCTCTTGGGCTCTCTTTACCTGTAAGAGAAAGCGGAGATATTGCCGGAACACCCGGACTTATACTTATTGGGCCTGAAGGTGAAGTTGAACTTTCACAAGGTGCCATAGTTGCAAAAAGACATATACATCTTACACCGGAAGCAGCTTCTGAATTTGGAGTATCGGACAAGCAGATAGTTAATGTTCGTGTTGTAAACAATTGCCGCTCCATTATTTTTGGTGATGTTGTAATTCGTGTAAGCCCGAAATTTGCACCTGCAATGCATATTGACACAGATGAAGCAAACGCAGGATTTATCGCTCCCAACACAGAGGGCGAAATTATTTTATAAGACAAGAGGCATATTTTTATGTTAGTATATGCAGATAATGCGGCAACAACCAAAATAGATAAACCTGTTTTAGATGCGATGATGCCCTATCTCACAACTGTTTACGGCAATCCCGGAAGTGTACATCAAAAGGGCAGAGAAGCATTTATGGCAGTTGATTCGGCACGATCAAAAGTTGCAAAAGCAATTAATGCCGACCCGGGAGAGATATATTTTACCGGTGACGGAACCGAATCTGACAATTGGGCAATAAAAGGTGTTGCCCATAAATACTCAAAAAAGGGAAAACATATTATTTCAACAAATATTGAGCATCATGCGGTTTTGCATTCGCTTATGGCACTTGAAAAAGAAGGTTATGAAATAACTTATCTTCCCGTTGATGCAAACGGATTTGTTTCACCTGAGCAGCTTGAAAACGCAATTCGTCCCGATACTGTTCTTATAACCATAATGTTTGCCAATAATGAAATAGGTTGTATCGAGCCGATTAAAGAGCTTGGTGCCGTTGCTAAAAAACACAACGTTATTTTTCATACGGATGCAGTTCAAGCGGTGGGGCATGTTCCGGTTGATGTTAAAGATATGAATATCGATCTGCTTAGCATATCGGCTCATAAATTTAATGCGCCGAAAGGTGTGGGTGTTCTTTATATGAGAAAGGGTATTTATCTTCCCGCTTTAATAGACGGAGGCCAGCAAGAAAAGGGCAGACGTGCAGGGACTGAAAATGTTGCTTCCATAATCGGAATGGGCGCTGCTATTGAAGCTGCTGTAAGAGAAATGCCTGAACGTACGGCAAAAGTTGAGGCTTTGCGTAATAAGCTTCGTGATGGTCTTGTTGAAAAAATTTCTCATTGTAAACTTAACACTCCGGCAAATAATAGTTTACCGGGAACGCTTAATATTTCAATAAACTATGTTGAAGGCGAGGCTCTTTTGTTGAGCCTAGATCTGAAAGGTATTTGTGCCTCATCGGGATCTGCATGTACTTCAGGTTCTTTAGACCCTTCACATGTTCTTTTGGCAATAGGCTTAACACATGAGGTTGCTCATGGATCTGTACGATTTAGCCTCGATCACAACAATACTGAAAAAGAAGTTGATTATATTCTCGAAGTTTTTCCCGATATTGTTAAAAAGCTTCGTGATATGTCACCCTTATGGGAGAAGGTGGATAAATAATGTATTCAGAAAAGGTCATGGATCATTTCTCAAACCCTCGTAATGTCGGCGATATTGAAAATGCAGACGGCGTTGGCGAAGTAGGTAATGCAAAATGCGGCGACATTATGAAAATGTATTTAAAAATTGATAACGGTATTATAACTGATGTTAAATTCAGGACTTTCGGTTGCGGTGCAGCCATTGCTACATCTTCAATAGCAACAGAGCTTATTAAAGGTAAAAAAATAGAAGATGCTTTAAAGCTTACCAATAAAGCGGTTATTGAAGCCTTGGATGGCCTTCCAGCTGTTAAAGTGCATTGTTCTGTTTTGGCTGAAGAAGCTGTTAAAGCGGCAATACTTGATTATCTGCAAAAAAACAATATAGATCCTATGGTTTACGGCATTGAAAATACAGAAGGATGTTCAGGCTGCTGTTCAGCTTGTGAAAGCTGCGGAGAATAGGAGAAAATTCGGATGATAAAAAAGGTAACAGTCCTTTTACTCACCCTTATATTTGTTATATCGGCTCTTACTGCTTGCGGTGTGTATAAAAGGAACTTTACAACGACCGACGGCGATGTAAGAGCCTATTTTGTTGAATCGTCATATAAGGTGGAAAAAAGGCAGACGGAAATACCGGACAGTTCATCTTCTTTTGAGATTTCTATGTGTAAAAATGAAAATGAAGGTTCGCAGATAATAATTAGAAACGATTTCGGGCAGATAAAAAATGCTTCGATAACTGTTTCTGAGCTTTCTGATAATGTTGGAAACATTATCCCTACAGATAGAATATTTGTATATCGTCAAAGATATATAAACATTTTCGGGTATGTTAAAGGTTCTGTTGATTGCCCTGATGCGCTTATTCCTATGGAATATGATGATTTAAATTTATACACAGCAGAAAAGGGCGAAAACTTACCCTATTTCATTGATGTCAAAACGGTTGATACAGATTCAGCCGGAGTCTATAGCGGCAAGGCGACGATAACCTTTGACAGCGGTAAAATTGATATTCCCCTTAATGTTACTGTTTATGATTTTTCAATTCCCACAGAACCAATGATGAGCACTGTTATGGCTGGACCATGGGACAGTAATATTCTTTACGGTAACGGAATAGGTTCGGAAATGCTTTTCAAAGAACTGGCTGAAATAAAAATGTCTATGACTTCATATCCTAATGTGAACAGCAGCACTCCTGAAAAATTCGTTGAAACAGTATTGCCATATGCCAATGATGAAAGAATTTCTATTTTTTACTGCCCTTCATACATACAAACAATTGATCCGGACGGAACAGTTCATTTTAATACGGAACTTTTCACTCGCCTTATAAATGAACTACGTAAAAATGGTATTATGGATAAAGCTTATTGGTCATATACCGATGAGCCTCACAGTGCTTACGACCTACAGGTTACACGAACTTTCACTAAAGCCATAAAAACAATTGCTCCGGAAGCTCATATAAATGTTGCAATGAATCACTTTGTCGGTGAACTTTTACCTGATGGCTTAGAAACATGGGCACTTTCATGGCAAGCTACTTCAGATTATAACATTTCGCTAATAAAAAATGCCGGTAATCAAGTTTTTCGATATGGAACGGAAGAATTTTATATTGCCGGAAATAATCTTATAGAGGGTAAAACGCGATTCTGGACACAGCTTAGGCAGGGGATAACAGGATATCTTCAATGGGCAGCTGATAATTACAGAACGTATGTTACAAATGTAGAAAGCCCTTATTATCTTTGTGATGAAAACGGGAAACTTATCATGCGCGATTTTTGGAAGGATCCATATGTTTTCATTCCTATCGAAGATTACCCTACCTATTCAGCCGGTGGCGACAGCTATTTATTTTATCCCGGTTTTGAAAACGACGGTATAGTTAACAGAAATATGTTAGTTAAAACGATAAGGCTTTTCGGTGTTAGGGACGGTATAGAAGATTATAGTATACTTTCAACGCGTCGAAATCAAATCAACGCTCAACTCGAGAGTTATGGTTCGGATCTTTCACCGGATGTATTTATGGCGAATTTTTACGACAGTTTTAATAATATCATAGATAAAAATTCAGGAAGTTTAGTTTCTGAGTTTGAGAAATATTCAGTTCAGAAGAAAAAACTATTGGAAGATATAGTAGCGGACAGCAATGTTCTTATTGGCATAGAACGCCTCTCTGATAATGAGTTATTTGCAAAACGATCTGTTACTGTTATCGCACCTCAAGACAGCAAAATATTAATAAATGGTAATAAAACAGAGCAAGTCGGAAATAAAGCTTGTACAATTGTTGATGTCAGTAATATTGAAAGTGAGATTGAGATTTCTGTAAATGGTGTAATTTATGATTATACTGTATATCCTAAATATCTTTATTCTCAAGTACCTGCAATAAATATTAATGATGTTCAAAAAATTTCAGATACTAATCCGAGACTTAATGCAGATACCTTTTCAAATAACGGAGACGGTCTTAATGTTAATTTAAGCGGCGTGTTTAAATCTTTCACAATAAAAACCAATTCAATACTTATTCCAAACGGGAATTTTGCTTCTTGTGGAACTAATCTGTCTGTAAAACTACAAAATAATTCCAAGGAAACATTAGAAGAGTTTAGTATTGCTTGGAGTAGCGGTATAAATATGGGAAATCTAACGTCGGAAGTTAATCTTGCCCCGGGCGAATCAAAAACTGTTTATTTTGATTTAGCTGCTTCTGGGATAAGTTATGATAACATTTCGAAAATTGTTTTCACCTTTGAAAACAATGCAAATATCAAAATATTTAATATAGAAATGGTAATGGTAATATAAAATATGCATAAAATAAAAACTCTAATTATACCTTTTTTAATTTCTTTAATCATGATTCTTAGTGCATGCTCTGTTTCAGTCCGTGATTTTACCACAACAGACGGAGATGTTAGGGCATACTTTGTTGAGAATTCTTATAAAGCGGAAAAATTACAAACGGATATTCCAAGCACAAAAAATTCATTTGAAATTATAATGTGTAAAAACGAAGCTGAAGGTGGCCAATTTATACTTCGAAATGATTTGGGGCAAATAAAAAACGCTTCTGTTTCAGTTTCAGAATTAGAAGATTCTAACGGTAATGTTATTCCGCCAAATCGTGTAAAAATATACCGCGGTAAGTATATGAACCTTTTTGCATTTGATCAAAATGTTTCATATCCGGATGCATTAATTCCCATGGAATACGAAGATCTAAACAGTTTTACAGCAGAAAAAGGTGAAAATCTTCCATATTATATTGAAGTTAAAACAGTTGAAAGTGATGTAGCTTCTACATATAAATCAACCGCAACTGTTACATTTGATAGCGGGAAAATTGATATTCCGATTACTGTTAAAGTTTACGATATTTTATTACCTACAACCCCTTCAACAGCAATGAGCGTCAGCGGCCCCTGGGATATAGATACTGTTTATGAAGGCAAAGATGTTAACGCCAGAGCAATGCTTTATAACTTTTTGCTTGATTATAAATTTTCTCTTGAATGGATAACTTCAGATGCAAGTTCCCCAGAACGGTTTGTAGAAAATATTTTACCTTATGTTAAAGATGAGCGTGTTACAAAGTTTATGGCACCCCTTTACGGTGAAACAGATGAAAACGGATATTACGTTTTTAATGTTGCGAAGATGACCAGGCTTGTTGAACTTTTTCGTCAAAACGGAATTATGGACAAAGCATGTTGGGCAAAATTTGATGAACCATATAAGCCTGAGGATCTTGATTGTCTTGCAAAATTTAATCGTGATTTGCTTGCAATTGCACCGGACGCTCACCACTCTTGCGCTATCGCATATCATCCCGAGCTCCTTCCGGACGGGCTTGAAACATGGATTTTATCATGGAACTCAGTAAACGAACCTATGGTTAGTGCTATTTTAGCATCAGGTAATAGAGTTTGGAGATATGGAACAGAAGAAACTTTAATTGGAAACAATAATTCCGTTGAAGCAAAAATTCGATTCTGGCACCAAGAACAGTTAGGTATAACAGGCTATTTACAATGGGCCGGAGATAATTTCAGAATTTATGACACAACGTTGAATCCCCCTGCATATAAAGATGAAATTCGTGATATATGGAATGACCCCTACTGTTTTTATCCGGTTGAACAGTATCCCATGTATTCTGTCGGTGGGGATAGTTATTTGGTTTATCCCGGCCTTGAAGGCGATGGGATAATAAACAGAAATATAATTGTTCCAACTGTTCGTATAGCCGCTTTACGAGACGGCGCAGATGATTATGAAATGCTGCTTATCAGACGTGCACAAGTAGAAAAGCAGCTTAAAAAATATGGAATTGATACAAATTCAGATGCATATATGTCTGTATATTATGAGGCGTTGAATGATATAACAAACGATACGGCAGGGAACACTCTTTCCAATTTTGATAGATATATAACTGTTAAACAAAAGCTTCTTGATGATATTATTGCTGACAGTGATGTGTTGTTTGCTATAGAGATCCCGAAAGATGAATCATCGTTTTCTATAAGAAATATTACTGTTGCAGCCCCTGAAAAGAGTACGATTATTTTTAACGGAAATCAACTTACGCAAAATGGATATATTGCAACTACTTCAATTATATTAAATGATCCGATAAGCAGTTTGACATTTACTGTTAATGGTAGAGAATATACATATAACATATATCCTAAGGTCGTTTCAAAAGGCAGCGAGCTTGTTGACTTATCAAATATTTCAGCTTTAATTGAAGGAAATCAACGGCTTCCGGAATCTTCATTCTCTTATTCGGACGGATTGTTGAATGTGAATTTTACTGATAAAGTTAAAATTCTATCTATTCCTTTAAGTATGCTTGAATATTCAGATCTTTCATCACAGGGTAAATATCTTGCAATTGAATTTAAAAATAAGTCTGATTTTGATATTTCTAATATGGATGTAAGTTTTCATAGCGGCCCATCACGTGGTTATGTTAAAAGCGATACTTCTATTAAAAGCGGTGAAGTTAAAACTATATACTATGATTTATCAAGTGCTGATGTAGACTATTCAAATGTATCTAAGTTGATTTTTACTTTCGCTCAAAACGCAAGTGTGGAAATTATGGATATACGAATGGTAGATATAATATAAAGGAGTGTTTTAGATGATAAGAAAAGCAAGTGAGTTCAAAAAAGAAATTGTCCCTGAGCTTTGTGGCGGGAAAGGCGATAGTGTTTTAATGAGCGCATTTTCATCTGACGAAATTAAAAGCAAAGTGTGTTTCTGTGGTACGGTTACGCTGGAGAAAGGTTGTACCGTAGGGCTACATCAACATACTGATAACGATGAGATATATTATATCTTAAGCGGTGTCGGCTCTGTTGACGAGGGTACAGGTGTACGTAAACTTGTAACAGCCGGCGACGCTATTTTAACCGGAGACGGTGCATTTCATGACATGATAAACGAAGCAGATGAGCCTCTTGTATTTTTGGCTATTGTAATAAATTATTAATGGAACGTTACTTCATTATAAATCCTGCTGCCGGGCGAGGGGAAGCAGAAAGCCTTGCCCCGGCAGGGCAGGAAATATATTTAACAACCGGTATTGGAGACGCGGAGCGTTTTGTTTTAGATAAAGTTGCTACAACACAAAATGAAATACATTTTATTGTATATGGCGGAGACGGAACATTAAATGAAGCCGTTAACGGAATTATTAAATCTGGTGCATCTGATCGTATTTGTTTGTCTGTCGTTTCGGCAGGTACCGGTAACGATTTTATCAGAAGCTTTGATCAAAAAAACGTTACCTATAAAGTCGACGCAATTAAATATAATGATAATTATGCGATCAACCTGATAAACATAGGTTTTGATTGCGAAGTAGTACAAAAAGTGGGGCAGCTAAAAAAACTGCCTTTAATCAACGGTAGTTTTGCATATATTTTAGGTGTTTTAAATGTATTATGTCATAAACTCGGACAAGAACTTGATATTGAACTTACTGATGAATATGGAAAAATAACACGAATAAATAAGAACATTTTATTATGCGTTGTTGCAAATGCGTCTTTTTACGGAGGCGGATTTAAAGCTGCTCCATTGGCAAAAACTAATGATGGTCTTTTAGATGTTCTGCTTGTAGATAAAGTTTCACGTAAAAGATTTTTGTCATTGGTTGCAGATTATAAAAAGGGCTTACATCTAGACCATGATACAAATAATGTGATTCCTCGTTTTTCGGATATTATGACTTATAAACGTTGTAAAAATATAAAAATAAACACTCCTGTCTATCTTTGTGCAGATGGTGAAATAACAAAACAGGCAAGTATAGAGATATCAGTTGTGCCGAATATAATAAAATTTATTTCATTATGAAAATTTTTTGCAAACCCCCTTGATTTTTTTTATTTTATATGATATAATACTTCTCGTGTGTGAAACAGCAGCACAACTGGTTTTTATATTTATATGCTGCTATGTTTTAAACAATTTAATATAAACGGAGAAGTCGCCTAGCTGGTCGAGGGCGCATGATTGGAAATCATGTAAACGT
>QAKR01000024.1 GCA_003343705.1 Clostridiales bacterium
TTGTTAGAACCTAACTGTCTGTATGCATTCAATGCACTGATGTTGTGTTGAATTCTCATAATTTTTTCCTCCATGATTTTGTTTTAATAGTGGCTTTCATCCTGAGCACCACATAAATTTGTAAGCACTTATTAAATGATATTAAAGTTCGCACGCAACAATAACACCATTTAATAAACCTCTTATTTGATATATCCGTTTTTTTTCTTATAATATTTAATTTTAAAGTTTTTTTTTAAAGGTTTTATAAATTAAAGGTTTATCACCGTAGATTTTTAAACATTTAATTTATTTAGAATATAATGTATAGAAAAACTTAAAAATAAGGAGGTTTAAAATTTGACAAACAATTTTATTGCACCGGAAATGAACCCATATTGGTTAAATCCGATTATACGTATCGAAAATGCACTTGTAGAAGATGTTTACATTGAAAATCCTGGTACAGGTTATATTATAGTTTCATATAGGATGACAGAAAAGAATGATAATATACCCAATATCGGGCCTTTAAGGTTAAATATTTCCAAAAGAACAAAAATCAAAAACCAATTCGGAGAAAATCTAAAATTGCATGATATAAAAAGAGGAATGAGGGTTGACGCAGCTTTCTCAGCCGCAATAACAAGAAGCATTCCACCACAATCTTCCGCATTTAAAATTATTGCTTTGACTGATGAGTCTTCTGTAAAAACTACAACCGACAGGGTTATAAAAGTAGATGTTCCCGGAGGTTTCCTTTATACAGGCAATCCTTTTAATCCTCTCAACCAAATGAAATTTGCAATTAACAATGCAACAGTAATTACAGATAAATACGGGGATAGAATTCATCTGCATAATTTACGACCAGGTCAAATGGTTAGGGTTGAACATGCTAGTTTCCAAACAATGAGTATTCCGCCTCAAACAACTGCTTTCAGAATACAAGTTCTTTCATAAAAACAAGCCACCGGATATGCCGGTGGCTTGTTTTTATTATTTACTTTTAAAAATCATGCTAAAATCATTTGAATAACAGCGTCTCCGGAGGTGAGCATTAAGACACTTACAAGAGCCATTACAATTCCGACAACTTTAGTGGCGGAGAGCCTTTCACGAAATATTATCATAGAAAGGGCAACACTTACAATAAGTATCCCTGCATTATCTATTGCATAAGTTACCGCATTCCCTGCTATTGGTAAACAATACATTAAAATACGAAGCCCGACTGTTGCCACTATACAGGTCAAAAATAAATATAGCACTGATTTTCGTGTTATTTCAAATTCTCTTGCAAATGTTCTGCCGCGTTTTATAATCAACCAAATAAGAGCAAAAATTGCAGTAAACAGATATGTAATAATTATCATTTCTTTAGATTCGTCACGGCCGTACCAGTTAAGGACAAGATTAGACTGAACAGAAATCAAGGAACAGTATATACCGTTGCTTACAAAAAGGATTATACAATATAAATAGAATTTTTTTGAGGTAGTCTTTTTTCTTATTCCGTCCAAATTTAGAAATACAAAAGCAACGAGCATTACAATTATTGCTATTATTTGAATACTTGTGGGCACCACATCCTGGAAAAAGGAAATAAGAGTTGGTACAATTAATGCACCGAAAAGCTGTGATATAGTAACAATCGAATAAGAACCTCTTGAAGCAGCTTTTATAAGTGCATAATTATATAACATCATCATTACGGCATTTATAATTCCCAAAGCGATAGTTATCCAATGGGTTGTAAGATTGAATCCAGAAGAAAACAGATTGATTAGCATTGTTACAAGACCGTACAAAACAGAAAAAACTATTGACGCGCACGATGTATCGCCAGGAAAGTGATCAGAAAACTTTTTGCAAAAGAATGCCTGTAATGCAAATAAAGCGGACATAACTGCCAGTAACAGATAGATCATTATTTAGCCCCTTGTAAATATGTAATTATTATTGTGCGCTATAAGATTCTCCAGACGCACAAAAGCTATTCTAGCATACAATTGTGAAGATTAAGTGCAATATCATCAAATTATTTTTTATTCTTATTTTATTACTGTAAAACATCAAAATTAAATTCTATAACATAAAAAAATCCACTAATCAAGGTGGATTTTTCATTACATTTTTATAAAATAGTTGTTCTTTATAAAAAGATGTGCTATAATATTCACAACATGTTGACTTACGTAGAAAATGCGCTTTTCCAACTTTTTTACATGCGCTTATATGAAATAAAAATAATATCATAAAAAAGGTGTTGTACATGGACGAAAGAACAATTCTCGTAAAAGCTTTACCTTCTACCGAAAAATGCTTTTCTGACCAAAAAATAAAAGATAAACAGGAACAAACAAGTTTTTATATGCTTTCCAACCAACGATTAACCTTTCAGATTGCGTACTCAAAATTGACAGAAGATCTTGACGCGGAGACACCTGCAGAGCTTGTTGTAACATCCCCGATTAAAAATAAAATTACTATGTATTCGATTGAAGAAGTTCCTGTATATAAGCCGTGTTACCCCGATTCTGATGATGGATATCTACGCAAAACTCCCGGTTTTTATCCAGATCTGCTTATGCCCTGCAGCCAATGGCACCGTGTGTTTTATCATAGGCTTAGATCATTTTTTGTTATAATTCACGATAACGAAGGAATAGATGCGGGTAAATATCCTATTACTTTTGAATTTTACAAGGACGGAGAGCGTTTAGGCGGAACAACTGTTACAGTTGAAATAATAGCCGCTATGCTGCCGGAACAAAAGCTCATCTATACAAACTGGTTTCATGTCGATTGCCTTGCGGAATATTACGGATGTGAAATTTACAGTGAGAGACACTGGAAGATTATCGAGAATTTCATAAAAGAAGCCGTATCTGAAGGTATGAATATGATTCTTACACCGGTTCTTACCCCTCCCCTTGACACAGGCGTCGGCTGGTACAGAGCAGATACAGGGCTTGTACATATTCGAAAGACAAACGAAGGTTACGACTTTTCTTATGAAAATCTGGATCGATGGATTGACCTTTGTACACAATGCGGAATACGTTATTTTGAAATATCGCACCTTTTCTGCCAGTGGAGTGCTGCACATGCACCTCAGGTAACAGCGGAAATAAGCGGCAAAAAACAGAAAATCTTCGGTTGGGACACGGATGCTTTATCTTCGGAATATACTGCGTTTATACGTCAGTTTTTATCGGACCTTTTATTGCATCTGCAAAAAATCGGTGTTGATAACAGATGTTTCTTTCATATTGCGGATGAACCGAATATGCAGGTTTATGATTCTTATACCGCAGCCAAAAACTCAGTCATTGATATTTTAGAAGGATATCCGGTAATTGATGCATTATCCGAATACGAGTTTTATAAATCAGGACAGATAAGAATACCTATTCCAGCTATCACCGATGCAGAGCCGTTTCTTGAACAAGACCTTCCTATGCGATGGACATATTACTGCTGCGGACAATGGAAAGACGTATCTAATCGTTTTCTTGATATGCCAGGGCAACGCACAGAGATAATAGGTGTTCAACTTTATAAATATAAAATAGATGGTTTTTTACAGTGGGGTTATAACTTTTACAACAGCGCAAGTTCCTGGCATATTATAAACCCCTTTATTGATCTTTCCGGTGACAACTGGGTTCCGGCAGGTGATACTTTTGTGGTCTACCCTGCTCCGGACGGCACTGCCTATAGAAGCCTTCACGGAATGCAATTTTCCGAAGGGCTCGAGGATCTGCGGTTACTTGAGTACTGCGAACAATTGATCGGAAGAGATAACACAATGGATATTGTAAACGACGGACTTAAAAATGAAATAACCTTTACTTCATATCCTCGTGAAGCGGATTATCTTATCAAACTAAAAGAAAATATCCTACACGCAATTGAAAACGCAATTGGATAATAAATACAATCGATTAACTTGAAAACCAACTCTTATTTGTGATATTTACGTCACCACACGTTATTACGCATCGGTTAAATAGCGAATTTACTGTTTGCACTCCATACGCCTCGTCTGAAGACGAATATCTTTACAAATCTTGAGCCATTTTAAAGTAAATCGACAATAAAGCCTTCTATAAATTTTTTATAATATATAACGGTAGCTTTTTTTATAAAGGGCTGCTGTTATATATTTTTTCACACCATTTTCAAATACAAAACAATAACAATTCACATGGATAATGTAGTATAAGTCTATTCATAACTGAGGAGACAATTAAAATGTATATTATTAAAAACGCATTATCCAACATCAGATGTTCAAAAGGACGTAATATTCTACTCGGCATTATTATTTTAGTTATTGCCGTAGCATCTTGTATTGCATTATCGGTAAAAGAAGCTGCAAAAAAAGCTGAAACAGAAGGGCTTAAAAACTTAACAGTCACAGCTTCCATTTCATACAACAGAGAAAATTTAATGCAGAACTCTCAAAACGGAAACTCAAATTTCCGTGAACAAATGCAAAAAATTAAAGAATTATCAATGGAAGAGATGCTAATATATTCACAATCAAATTATGTAAACGATTTTCTATATCATGTTTCAACTTCTATAAACATAAGCGGAATAGACCCGGTTGAAAATGAAAGCGTTAGTAATACCGCAAACAATGGCAGCACAAATGGTAAAAGCGGAAACGACAATGACAAAAGACTCGAAGCAATGCCCGAAGGCGGACAATTTAATTTTTCCCAAGGCGATTTCACTATAACAGGATACAGCTCATATAGCGCCATGACAGACTTTATTAACGGTAACAGCACCATAACAGAAGGTGAAATATTTGATTTCACTTCCGACGAATATCAATGTGTAATAAGCACAGAACTTGCGGCCTACAATAATTTACAAGTAGGAAACACAGTAACGATTGTAAACCCTAATAATGAAACACAGAAATTTACATTCACAATAACAGGTCTTTACACATACACAAGTACCACCTCTAACAACGGCTTCAATGCACGTTTTTCAACGGCTATGGACGCTGCAAATCAGATATATACCACATTCAACACTTTAAATGCTGTTATAACTTATACTAAAGACAATGCTACCACCAGTACAACTGATAACGGAGTAGAACAATCAACAGCGTTAAGGGAATCAACAAGTGGAACTTATATATTCTCTAGTGTAGATAACTACAACAGTTTTGCCGAAGATGTTAAAACCATGGGGCTTAGTAGCGATTATATAGTTCAATCAACTGATGTAACAAACTATGAAAGCAGCCTTATCCCTATTCAAAACACAGCAAAATTCGCTAATACGATGCTTTGGATTGTTCTTGCAATCGGTGGAGCAATATTAATAGTATTCAATATATTCAATATCCGTGAACGTAAATATGAAGTCGGTGTTTTAACAGCAATAGGAATGAAAAAAAGTAAAGTAGCACTTCAATTTGTAATTGAACTTTTAATTGTAACATTTATAGCTATATTTATTGGAACAGGTATAGGTGCTGTTTCAAGTATACCTATATCTAACTCACTTCTTGAATCTCAAATCAGCGCGCAAGAATCTAAAGCCACACAACAAAGTAATAATTTCGGCAATCCCGGGCAGAAAATTGCCGGTATACCCGGAAGTGGAAATATGGATTTTAACCGTAACCCGTCAGAACAACAGTCAAATAAAGCCGTTGAATATATTTCTTATTTAAATGCATCCACTGATTTATCAGTAGTCTTGCAACTAATGGGTATAGGACTATTACTAAGTATTATTTCATCATTAGTTTCTGTAGTGTTTGTAATGAGGTATGAACCTTTAAAAATATTAAGTGAACGAACATAAGGAGGGACGGAAATGAGTATTTTAAAATTAAACAATCTATCTTTTTCATATGATAATAAGATCCAGGTCCTAAAAGATATTAACTATTCTTTCGAAAAAGGCAAGGTTTACGCAATTGTGGGCAAATCTGGCGCAGGTAAAACAACGCTCCTTTCACTTTTATCTGGGCTTACTAGCCCAACAGAAGGAAAAATCTATTATAATGATAAAGATATCACAAAAATTGACCGCTATAAATATCGAAGCCAATATGTAGGCGTTATATTTCAAAGTTTTAATCTTATTCCGGGATATACAGCATTAAGAAATGTTATGCTATCAATGGACATATCCGGAAAAAAAATTGAAAATAAAAAACACTATGCACTGGAAATGCTTAATAAAGTTGAAATTAATGAAGCCGAGGCAAAAAGAAAAATATTAAAACTTTCCGGAGGCGAACAGCAGCGTGTTGCCATAGCCAGAGCCCTATCATATAACCCGGATATTATTTTAGCCGACGAGCCTACTGGTAATCTTGACATTGGTACACAGGAGGAAGTCATCAATATTTTTAAACGACTTGCAAATGAAGAAGATAAATGTATAATCATCGTAACCCATTCACCGGAGGTAGCAAAAAATGTTGATGAAATTTATGAGCTTGCTCCGCTTAATAGAGAAGAAAAAAAGAAAAAATAAGAAACTCTTTCTAAAATAGCCCTTCTCGTTTTCTTATATGTTATTTCTTTATATGGCACTGCCCAGACATCGGACATCCCGAGCATGAACAGCCACAGGAAGACTTTCCTTTTTTCTTATTTCTTATCATAAAAATAATTATCAGCGTAATTACAGCTACAAGAACTGCACAAATGATTATAGTTGCAAGATTTCCCATAATCCACGACAACATAAAAACCTCCTTATTATTTCAATGTTTTATTATATGGTTTAAATAGCATAAGCATAATAAAAGCTATAATTGAAAAAGCGACAACAGATCCTAAAATATTTCCGCTACCAGTAAATAGTATTCCGAGTTGATACACAACTAAAGATATTGAATATGCGAAAATTGTCTGATATCCTATTGCAAACAGAGTCCATTTACCGCTGTTCATTTCACGTTTTATAGCACCCATTGCCGCAAAACACGGCGCACACAGTAAATTAAAAACTAAAAACGAATAAGCTGCAATCGGAGTGAATACTTCACGCATATTTGCCCAGATTTGCCAACCGTTTTCGGCTACCTCTTCAAATCCGCCAAACAGCACTCCGAAAGTTGAAACAACATTTTCTTTTGCTATAAGGCCCGTAAATGTTGCAACAGTACTTTGCCAGTTCCCAAACCCCAGCGGTGCAAAAATCCATGCAATTGAATTTCCTATAACCGCAAGTATTGAATTATTAAGATCTTCAACCATACCAAAAGTACCGCTTTCCATACCAAAATTCATTAAAAACCAAAGTACAACAGCTGAAAGAAGGATTATTGTTCCGGCTTTTTTAATAAACGACCATGAACGCTCCCACATTGAGTTAAGCATGTTTTTAACCGTCGGCATATGATATGCAGGAAGCTCCATAACAAAGGGAGCAGGATCACCCGAAAACATTTTTGTTTTTTTAAGAATTATACCAGAAACAATTATGGCAGCGATACCAATAAAATATGCGCTGGGAGCTACCCACCATGCACCGCCGAACAATGCACCGGCAATTAATGCTATAATCGGGAGTTTTGCCCCACACGGGATAAATGTAGTTGTCATTATCGTCATTCGTCGGTCACGTTCGTTTTCAATTGTTCGAGATGCCATAATTCCCGGAACACCGCAACCGGTACCAATCAACATAGGAATAAAAGATTTTCCCGAAAGACCGAATTTACGGAATATTCTATCCATAACAAAAGCAATTCTCGCCATATATCCGCACGCTTCTAAAAATGCGAGAAGTAAAAACAAGATAAGCATTTGAGGTACAAATCCTAAAACAGCTCCAACGCCGGCAACAATACCGTCAAGCAAAAGCCCTTGCAACCAATCTGCCGTTCCCATGCTTTCCAACCAGTTTCCTAACAGAACAGGAATACCGGGAACCCAAACACCGTAATTTGCAGGATCAGGCTCTTCAATATCTGCAACTTCAATATAATCTTTATAAGTCACTGGTATTTCTTTTTCCACATTACCGTCATCATCATATATATAAGCAGTTGTTATAATTTCCGTTGCTTCTGATGGAATAAACCCCTCTTCTTCAGACGTTTTTTCAAAAGCAGCTTTTATAGCCCCCGGCTCGGTATATTCATCAACCGATTGCTTATATGCCGAAGAGCCGATCCCAAACAAATGCCACCCGTCGCCGAAAACTCCGTCGTTTGCCCAATCTGTTGCCCATGTTCCGACTGTTGATACCGAAATGAAATACACCAAAAACATAATAACAGCAAATATCGGTATAGCTGCCCAACGGTTCGTTACAACCTTATCTATCTTATCCGAAACGGTTAACTTTCCTGAATTCTTTTTCTTATAGCATTTCTTTATTATAGATGAAATATAAGTATAACGCTCATTGGTGATAATACTTTCCGCATCATCGTCCATTTCGGTTTCAGCAGCTTTTATATCCTGTTCTATATGCTCAACCACGGAACTTTCAAGTTTTAATTGAGAGAGAACTTTTTCATCACGCTCAAATATTTTAATAGCATACCAGCGCTGTTGTTCGGTAGGCATATTATGTACGGCGGTTTCTTCAATATGTGCAATTGCGTGTTCAACTATACCAGAAAATGTATGTTGAGGTAGCGTTTTTATACCTTTTGCTGCATCTATTGCAGCCTGTGCCGCTTCTGTAATGCCGTTACATTTCATAGCTGAAATTTCAACTATCTTACAGCCAATAGAATCGGAAAGCTCTTCAATGTTTATTTTATCACCGTTTTTCCGAACAATATCCATCATGTTAATTGCAACAACCACAGGAATTCCAAGCTCCGTAAGCTGTGTTGTCAGGTATAAGTTTCTTTCAAGGTTTGTTCCGTCTACAATATTGAGTATTACATCCGGCCGTTCGTTAATAAGATAATTCCTTGCAACAACTTCTTCTAATGTGTAGGGTGAAAGCGAATAAATGCCGGGAAGATCTGTTATTATTACATTATTATGCTTTTTAAGCTTTCCTTCCTTTTTTTCAACAGTTACACCAGGCCAGTTCCCCACAAACTGATTTGAGCCTGTTAAAGCATTAAATAAGGTCGTTTTACCGCTGTTTGGGTTCCCGGCAAGAGCAATTTTAATTTCCATATAATATACCTCTCCTTACGGTTAGCATATGCTAACTTATTGTTCTGAAGAAATCGGGCTCTTGCCCGAGATTTATTTACTCAACTTCTATCATTTCGGCATCAGCTTTACGTATTGAAAGCTCATAGCCACGAACAGTTATTTCTATTGGGTCTCCTAACGGCGCAAACTTTCGTATATTTATATTCACACCTTTTGTTATTCCCATATCCATAATACGACGTTTAGCCGCACCTTCGCCGTGAAGTTTTACAACTTTTACGTTCTCACCTATTTTTGCTTGCTTTAATGTACACATACATGCTCCTCCTTATATTCATATAATTATCCTTTGCGCCATTTCTTTATTTAAAGCTATGCGAGATTCTTTTATATTTACAATTATATTACCTGCGATAGCTGCAATAATTTTCACATTTCCGCCTGTAACAAAACCGAGGTTTTCTAAATGTTTTTTTATTTCTGCGTTCCCGCCTATATTTTTAATAATATTTTCC
>QAKR01000029.1 GCA_003343705.1 Clostridiales bacterium
ATCGAACCCTCGGCACGCGGTTTTGGAGACCGCTGCTCTACCTGCTGAGCTATACCCCTATTTCCCTACTTATAAGTTAGAAGTTAGAGGATAGAGAAAAATTCATCTATTTTCTAACTTCTTACATTGATTTGGTGAGCCATCGGAGAGTCGAACTCCGGACACCATGATTAAAAGTCATGTGCTCTACCTTCTGAGCTAATGGCTCGTTTGTTTTTTTCAACTCGTATATTATAACAGAGAAATCTGCTTTTGTCAACCCCCAAAATGAAAAAATATTGCTTTTTTTTAAATGTTACATATTTGCCTAATTTTTACAGCTTTGCGTTCAAAATTAGCTCTTTTGCAGAGGCAATAAAGGCCTCAGAAGGCGTTTCTCCACCAATTATTCTTGCAACTTCGTTTATTCGCTCTTTTTCAGACAAAGGTTTAACAGTTGTAAATGTACGAAATTCGTCTGTTGTTTTACCGATTAAAAGATGTTCATCCGCATATGCTGCTATTTGTGCTAAATGTGTCACAGATAGAACTTGCTTAGATAAAGACATTTGTTTCATCTTTTTAGCGATTTTTTCAGCTGTACTTCCGCTTACACCAGTATCTATTTCATCAAATATCAATGTTTCAACACTGTCACAGCCTGCAAGAGCATTTTTTATACTTAACATAATACGAGAAAGCTCACCGCCTGAAGCTGTTTTAGCAAGCGGACGAAGCTCTTGACCGGGATTAGTCGAAATTAAAAATTCTATTCGGTCACAACCGTTTTCCGTAGGTTTTACGGAATCAAAAAAGACCGAAAATGACACTTTAGGCATTTCAAGAAATTCAAGTTGAGATATAATTTGTTTTTCAAGTTTCGATGCAGCGGCCTTTCTTGTGGAGGTTAAGGCTTCCCCGCATTTTAAAACTTGTTCTTTCATCTTGTAAAGCTCCGAAACAAGCTCATTTTTACGTGCGTCTGATGTTTCTATTCTATCAAGACGAAGTTTTGCATCTTCAAGATACGATAAAATTTCTGCAATATCTAAACCGTATTTACGTTTAAGTTTTGATATTAACTCAAGTCTCTCTTCTATGTTGTCCAATTCTTCTTGATCATATTCCAAAGAATTGCTCATATCTCTTATGTCACGGGAAAGTTCGGAAAATGAATCATAAACATTTTCCGCTGTATCGTAAAGTTTTTCGTACTCTGAACCTAATGAAGATATACCTGAAAGTGATGTTCTTACCCTGCGTAAACGTTCATCTGCGCCGTCATCACCCGAAAGTAACTCAAATGCCGATTCAAGTGATAGTTTTACTTTTTCAAAATTTATAAGGGTTTTACGTCTTTCTTCAAGAATTTCTTCTTCACCTATTTCAAGCTCTGCATTTTCTATCTCTTCAATTTCAAATCGTAAAAGTTCAACTTGCTCTTCTTTCTTTTGATCATCTGTTTCAAGAGAATTAAGCTCATGCTTTATTGAAAGATATTTTTTATATGTAGATTTATAATCCAAAAGTTCCTTTTCATTTTTTGCATATTTATCAAGAAAATCACGGTGGCTTTCACTATCCATTAATGCGTGATTATCATGCTGTCCATGTATGTTAACAAGCATACAACCAAGCTGTTTTAAAACTGAAAGCGTAACTATATTTCCGTTTACAAAAGCACGTGAACGGCCGTCTGAATGAATTTCACGGCGGATAACCAGTTCATCGTCAAAATCAATTCCTCTATTTTCGCAAAACTCTTTAATGCTTTCATAGCTCTCAGTAAGAGAAAAGGACGCCGAAACTTTTGCATTATCACAACCGCTTCGGATTACATCTTTTGAAACTCTGTCGCCTAAAATCATCTGTAACGAATTTATTAAAACGGTTTTGCCCGCACCTGTTTGACCTGTCAGAACAATAAAGCCTTCTGACAGGTTAATTTCAACCTTTTCTATTACAGCAATATTCTCAATTTGAAGACAGGTTATCATAAAAAATCGTCTCTATTTCGTGATTATAGATGTTATATCGTTCTTAATAATTTCCGCATTTGTATTATCTACTGCAACTAAAAGAATAGTATCGTCCCCTGCTATGGTTCCGATAATCATTTCATTTCCGAGGGTATCAATCGCCGCACAAGCAGCTTGAGCCATACCTGCATAACATTTAACTACAATTAAATTTTGAGCTGTTCTTAATGATATAATGCTATCTCTCATTATACCTTGTGATTTAGCTGTTATATGTGGCGTTGCCGCACTTGCCTTGTCACGTTGTTCGTAACGATAAACGTTATCTTTTGTGAGAATTTTCACTAAATGCAGCTCTTTAATATCCCGTGAAACGGTAGCTTGTGTTGTTTTGAATCCGCTGGCATTTAAAAACAGGGTAAGCTCATCCTGTGTTTCTATATTATTGTCGCCAATAAGTTCTAATATTTTTGCATGTCTTCTGTTTTTAACTTTCATTAACAACCCTCACTTCATTTTCTTAGAAAGCGTATCATAAAAAGAAACGTTTTTAAACTTAATTAGTTTTGTTACATTTCCCGATTTTTTAAATCTCACAACATCGTTTTCTTCAAGCTGATAGTTTATATATCCGTCAATTGTTAAATACTGAGGCATTTTCATGCCGTTAAACATAACGGAAAGTTCTGCGTCATGATTAAAAAGAATTGAGCGTGTTGCCAATGTGTGGGCACATATAGGAGTTGCAAGAATAGATGAAAGTGTTGGGTCAACAATCGGACCTCCGGCAGAAACAGAATATGCAGTAGACCCTGTAGGGGTTGCAAATATTATTCCGTCAGCATGATACGATGAAATAAACTTATTATGATTATAAACGTTTATGTCTATAAGCCTTGAAACAACACCTCTTGAAATAACCGCATCGTTTAACGCATTTTCAGTAAAAATCATTTCACCGTTACGCCAAAGTTTAACATCTATCATCATACGTTTTTCAACAATGTAATCTTTATTAATAAGCCTGTCCAAAATATCAATCTCGTCTTGCTCTATTTCAGCCATAAAGCCCACTTTACCCATATTAATTCCGATTATAGGTAAATCATTTATTGCAGCATCTTGCGCAACACGTAAAATAGTGCCGTCACCACCGATTGTAAAAAGAATATCTGCTTGTTTAAAACAATCTTCTCTATTTAAAAGCTCGACAGCCTTGTTTAAACCGGAAACAAGCGGGCTGTCGGCAATGATTTGTATATTCAAAGTTACAAGCTTTTTTATAAGCTTGTTTGTTACGTATAAATCAATATCCCTTTCGGCATTTGGCATTATTGCTGCCTTCAATTTCAATGCTCCTTTATTATGCTTTTCAAATTATATGTTTTTGAAACGACTCCGTACTTGATATGAAACAAAAATTCGGTATTTCCTTCGCCGCCAAGTATAGGTGATTTTGTTATTGCTACAACACCAAAATTGTTTTCTCCGCAAAAATAAAGAATTTTCTCAAGAACTGATACTATGTCTTTAATATCTTTAACAACACCGTTTTTAAGACGTTTTTTACCAATTTCAAATTGAGGCTTAACCAAGCACATCACATCAGCGTCGGGCTTCAAATGCTTAAAAACATGAGGCAAAATATGCTCTAGGGAAATAAACGAAACATCCACAGTGGCAACGTCACATTTTTCTATATTTGTTAAAGATCTGATATCTGTACCTTCAAGGTTTACAACACGTTCATCACTTAAAAGTTTTTCATCAAGCTGCCCGTGGCCTACATCAACCGCATAAACCTTTTTTGCACCGTTAATAAGTGCACAATCTGTAAATCCACCTGTTGATGCACCTATGTCAAGAACCGTTTTATCGGTTAAATCCAAAGCAAATTCTTCTATTGCTTTTTCAAGTTTATATCCGCCTCTGCCTACATATTTCTGATTATTTTTGGCATAAACTACATCTTGTGGTAAAACTTCATATGAAGGTTTTTCAGTTTTCCCGTTAACAGTCACATCTCCGCTTTTAATAGCAAGCTGAGCTTTAGACCGGGATGAAAAATAATTATTTTCTACTAAGTATATGTCCAACCTCATTTTTTTCTAAACACCTTTTCGGGGACAATCAAACATATTATTTTTGCAAAAAAGAAAACTATATCATTATTTCTCTTTATTGCAAAGTTTTTTCCCAAAGCTTTTATCGAAACTGTTATTGCGGATATTATAGATGTTACTAAAATCATTGTTATGAATGTATTAGAATTTAAAATATATGATATTTCCGCAGCTATAACAGCTGACATCGTACCGCTTAAAACGTTTGCTACGTCACCTATAACGTCGTTACAGAAACTTGATACAGTATCTGCACGAGTTGTAAGCCATAAAGCGGTTTTTGCACCCTTGACTTTTTTTGTTGCCATAGAATTAAACGGTGTACAGTTGGCAGCAGCCACGCTTACACCCAAAACATCAAATACAAGGCCTATAAATATAAATATACATAATACCATAACCGCAAGCCAGATGTTTACGTTCCCGCTACTTACACCTTCTGAGACAACTGACATTAAGGCTGCAACAATAAAAGACAATATAAATGCTCGTATTGCCCATTTTATATTAAAAGTTTTTTGTTTTTGCTTTTTTTCTGTTTTATTATTAAGCTTGTCTTCACCTTTACAATTAGGTTTTTCGTCGCTTTCCATAATACTCCTCATAAAATTAAAAAACGATGATGGCGTTAAAGGTTAATCTTACGTCTTAGGTCAAGTAGGTTTCCCCACGGGCTGCCGTATGTCGCCAAAACGGCGGTTTCCCTTTAAAGTCCGCGAAAACTGCGTTGCCGCAATTATGACTTGATTGCCACTTAGTACGTACTGCAATCCCTCTTACGCATCAGTCTAGGAGCTTTCCTCAACGGGCTTTGACAATTCTTAGTCTCTTTTGCAAATACGGTTTCTTACCGCAATAGATATTACTTTACGGCCGTAAAGTAATATCTGGCCGGTATCCGCCGTAACCACTCAAGACAGGCTACACTGCACATAGCAAAACTCACATTTTTTGCGATAAGCCGCAATAAAGCGGCGGAGCATTACCACATTGCAGGTTTAATCCCAAGCCGTAGCACGCAAAATCAACACCACGTTCTTGGGTCTCCAAGGCTGAAGGGACAGTTTACCCGTATGCCATTACGGTTGCCCGGCAGCCCGTCGTCATAAAGACGACCCAACCAGCACCCACCCTATACTGGGCGTACAAAGCAAGCACCAGAAGTTTCACAGATATGCCCTTCGGTGGATTTTTAGCCCCACCCTGGTAATTATCAAATCCGACTAGAATACTGTATCATCGTTTATATATTATATCATATTTATGTGAAAATTTCAAGTATAATCTTAAAATTGTATATTAATTCAATTTTCTCTTTTACAAAGCATATCTGCAAAATCAGAAAGTTTATCGTAATTTCCAAACTTTTCAAGGGCTTTAACTGCTTCAGAAGATAGCCTTTCAACTTCATTTTGTGCTTTTTCTATACCTAATATATCTACAAAAGTGGTTTTTTCCTCATTTTTATCTTTACCGATTGATTTGCCCATATTTTCTTGTGTCCCGATAACATCAAGTATATCATCACGAATTTGAAATGCTAAGCCTATATTTTTAGCGTATGTGTGTAAAGCTTCTTTCTTTTCTCCGTTTTCATTCGCGGCTACCGCACCACAAAGAGCACAGGCCTCAATCATTGAGCTTGTTTTAAGATTGTGGATTCTTCTGACTTCTTTTTCGCTGAGATTTCTATGAGTATTATCCATATCTAAGACTTGCCCGAGAACTATTCCGTTATACCCTGAAGCATTTAGTAAAATTTTTGTTCCTTCTATTTTTTGAATATCTGAAAGGCCGCTTTTCATTACAGTTTCAAAGGCTCTTGCATAAAGCCCCATACCAGCCATTAAAGCCATATCTTCACCGAAAACCACATGATTTGTCGGACGACCACGGCGTAGGCTGTCATTATCCATACATGGCATATCATCATAAATAAGTGAATATGTGTGAATTATTTCAAGAGCGCATGCAAAGGGTAATGCAGCTTCAAAATCAGTTTTACAAAATTCGCATGATAACATTGTAAGTACCGGTCTTATACGCTTTCCGCCTGCAAAAATACTGTATCTCATAGCCTCTGTAAGACGCTCGCCGTCTATGGGCAAACAATTTTCAAGTTCTGCATTTACTTTTTCTATATATGTTTTAAAATCAGTCATTTTTTTCTTCCTTTGAAAGTATTTCAATTTTTGCTTTATATTCATCAAGTTGCTTATAACAAAAATCAGAAAGTTTTACGCTTTCTTCATATAGTTTCATCGACTCTTCGAGAGGAGCTTCACCCTTTTCAAGAATATCGGCTATCTCTTCAAGCCTTTTCACTGCCTGTGCGTAAGTCTGTTTTGTCTGTGACATGGCAGAAAATTTCACCATCCTTTAATCGTATTTTAATATTATCTTCTTTTTTAACATCATTTATTGTTCTTATAACATTTTCACCTTTATATACCAGTGAATATCCGCGTGATAAAATTGCCAGCGGACTTAATGCATTTATGGCTAAAACCGTTTTATCAAGATAGTAATAGTTTTCAGCTAATTTATTAGAAAAAATAGAACTTATACGGTCTTTTAAAATCTTTATATCATCATATTTTTTAGTAAAGTCTGATTGTAGTTTAATTCTGTTCTTCAAATCATCTATCTTTAAACATTCATGTTCAAGCTTGTTTAAAACCAGGTTCTTGCAACCCATAGAAAGTGATTGAACGGTGATATAGAGCTCTTCTCTTCCCGGGGTTACGGCTTGAGCCGCTGCAGTCGGTGTGGCTGCCCGTAAATCAGCAACAAAGTCAAGAATTGTAAAATCCGTTTCGTGACCAATTGCACTTACTACAGGAACATTTAAATCGTATACAACCCTGGCAAGTTTTTCGTCATTAAAACCTGACAGATCTTCAAAAGATCCTCCACCCCTTGTTATTACCAAAACATCTATATCTATGTTTTTAAATTTCTCAATAGCTTTAACAACTGATTTTGGACATTCTTCTCCTTGAACAGCAGCGCCATGGATCAGTATATCAGCAAAAGGATAACGATTTTGCACAGTCACACAAAAATCATGTATTGCAGCTCCGTTTAAAGAAGAAATGACTCCTATTTTTTTGGGATAACGTGGTATGGGCTTTTTGGATGAAGCATCAAAAAGACCTTCTTTTTCAAGCTTTTCTTTAAGCTGTTCATATGCAAGAAACTCCGCACCTATCCCGTCAGGAAGCATTTTTGATGCGTATAGTTGATATTGGCCGCTTTTTTCAAATATCGAAACTCTGCCCGTTATAAGAACTTTCATACCGTCCTTAGGCATAAATTTCAACCCGGAAGCTTCCATGTTAAACATCACAGCAGAAATTGCACTTTCCGAATCTTTTAAAGTAAAATAAGCATGTCCGCTGTTATATAATTTAAATCCGGATATCTCACCCACAACTGTTATCTGGCGAAGATATTTATCATTTTCAAGCATGGAACGAACATACATATTAAGTTGTTTTACAGTTAAAATCACGCTCATATCTTACCCTCGTAACGCAGTTTCGTTAAATAAGCAATACCTACAGCGTTGTCACTTGAAAGCGACGGCTCTGCAAAATATGCGTCACAAAGATCCTTTACAGAATCTTTCAAAAACGAATTGGACATTACTCCGCCTACAAAAACAAAAGGCATGTTTCCGTATATAATAACAGCGTCTTTAACTACTGCTTTTATATTTTCAAAAACAGCTTTCTGCACAAAACAAGCGGCTGTGTGCTTGTCCGCACCTTCTTTAATCATTTTATCGGCAATGT
Source organism: Clostridiales bacterium (assembly GCA_003343705.1). Classification (GTDB taxonomy): domain Bacteria; phylum Bacillota; class Clostridia; order Oscillospirales; family UBA644; genus QAKR01. The sequence goes on from QAKR01000029.1 coordinate 7,879, forward strand.
TTTCATATCCCGAAAGACAAATATCATTACCCTTTTTGGAAACCTTTATTTTGTTAGTATACTCGCCTGTTAATGCAATTTTTTCAAGCTCAGCGCCACAAGGAAATGACAATCCCAAACTAACGCCTACCCTGTCAATAAGTTGACCAGCCGTTATATCTAATGTCTTAGATATAATTTCAATGCTTTCAATGGAATTTACTTTTAATAATTCCATTGTTCCTCCTGAAAGGTGGTATGCAAAAAACGGCTTATGTAATAAATCTTCTTTACCTGATGACAGCAACGCAGCGGCTATGTGCCCCTGCTGATGTGAAAATTCATAAAGCGACACACCTGAAGCGCTTGCCATGGTTTTTGCTGCAAGAATTCCCGGTAAAAAACATGGCATATACGAACCATCTATGCTTCTTGGCCGAGTTGAAACGCCAATAGCTGTGGGGGACGAAATGTCCAGTCCCTGCATAAGATCCGGCAGTGCTTTAACATGTAAAAATACTGCGTCGGATTGTCGTAAGCCTTTATCGCCGTTTACAACAGGTAAAAGTTTTTTTTGGTTTATATAAGACATTGCCCCGGTCAGCATGCCGACCGAGGTTGTATAGTTAGATGTATCAAAACCTATAAACTTATTTCTCATTATCACGAATGTACGAACCTAAAACACCATTTACGTATTTAGCAGAATCTTCCCCGTCGAATTTTTTTACAAGCTCAACTGCTTCATTTATAGCAGTTGCAGTAGGGACATCCTCTATATTTTCAATTTCATAAATTGCCAAACGTAATGCACAGAGGCTTACTCGAGGCAATCTTGATGTTTTCCAACTTGTACTGTATTTATTAATAATCTCATCAAGATGTTCTTTATTTGATAAAACCTCAGAAAAAACTTTTTCGGTATATTTATCATATTCAAATTCGTCGTATTCTTTTCTTATAGACAAAATTTCGGCGCAGTCAGGCTCTGTTGAAAAAGAAGCTTCAAACAACAGTACAAACGCCGCTTCTCTGGCTGCGGTTCTTGTCATCTATCTTCTTCCTTTTCCGGGACTTTTACGTCAATTACTGCAACTACAACCACATTGACGCGGGATACCTCAAGGCCGGACATGTTTCTAACAGCCTCAGCTACATTTATTTGAACTTCATTTGCAACTTTTTGCATTTTACAACCTTGCTTAACAGCTATTTGTAAAGTTATTTCAAGACCTGCCGGCGTGGTTGCGATGCTTACGCCCTTTACGGCAGATTTAAAGTTTTCCACAAGAGTTTTTGCGTTGGTTATACCTTTAGAAACAAGCTTAACAACGCCGTCAACTTCGCAAGCAGCAACATTTACTATCCCAGCTAAGACTTCTTCGGAAATTTTTACGCTGCCGGCATTATATTCTTTATCCATTATTTTTACCTCCGTAAAATTTTTACAAATTTATTATAACCTAATTTTACTTAAATAAGTTTAAATATGTTACTTTTGCAATAAATCTTAATATTAATAAAATTCAATTTATATAAAATCAGTACAATGACTTTTGGGTTTATTATATCATATAATTAAAAAAAATGCAAGGTTTTTTATTGTGACAATTCAATTATTTTAACAACAGAAGCAGAAAAGCCTGTTTCGGCAACAACAAGATCTGTTATCTGTGCAGCTTGAGCTTGTTGTAACCCATCTGTACGAACAACAACACTTGCATTATCTTCCCCTAAAAATACAATACACTCTGAAAAACCTTTAGCTTTTATTTGGTTTTCTATTGCAACTTCGGCTTCAGAACGTTTGGCATATTTAGTAATATCTTCACTGGCTTCCAAACGTGTTTCCGAATCTGCATTTTCATTATCAACAATTGTTTTTAAAACGCTTATTGCTTCATTTCTTGATTGTTCACGGGTGTAGCGGGCATTATCAAAATATGTATCTTTTGTGCTTACATAAGTTTCTTCGCCTAAAGTTTTACCTTCATTTTCATTAGTTTTAGCTGTTTCATTTTTCACAAATTGCCAATTTACAAATACTGCTGCAGCCACAACAAGTGAAAGGCCTAAAATTAACCAGCTTGTTTTCTTAAATTTAATCATCGTCATATCTCCTTACTTTAATTTACTTACACTTACCTTTATTTTTTCTATGCTGAATAATTTACTTACAATGTTAATTACTTCACTTTTCACACTGCTGCTATCTCCTCCTCTGCAAACAACCAGAACCCCGGCTATTTTAGGTGTTTTTTTACTTATCAGAACGGTTTTACCTCCGACCACCGTGTATTCAATTTTATCACCGTTTACATCACGAGCGTAATCATTTTCGTACCCATTCTCAAGAGTTATCATTATTTCACAAGGGCCAACACCTTCTATTTTTTCAAGAATTGTTTTTAATTCATCCTGTGCAAGTGTTGCGTAGTCGCTTTCTTCATCAGGTTTTTCTGTTGCCTGGTTTTTATTTGTAAAAATATCTGCAAACAAAAGCAAGCAAACAAGTGCAGCTGCCCCGATTAAAATTAATATAAAATTCTTTTTTATGAATTCCGCAATTTTATCCTTTTTCATTTTTTCACCCAAACGAGATATTTTCAAAACCCGTTTCCTCTTTTAATTTTTGTAATAGTCGCTCATCTCCGGTTTTACTTACAACAATTTTTTCAAGGATATAATTCTCGTTTATAAACGCTTTTGCCTCACATGTAATACCATAATCCAAAGCAATTTTCTCTATTTTTTCTTCTACTGTTCTTTCTGCTTCCGCCCCTTGACTAATTTCATATTTGTCATAGGATATTTCAGGTAAAGAAGAATTTGTTAGCTCAAAAACAACTGAAAGAGCTGTGCAAACCATGACTAGCATTAACATAAGTTTAAGGGGCTTTTCACTTTTTGTTTTTGGCAAAATAATACCTATCAAGCCACCGAATATGGCTAAAGACATTAACATTTTAATTAATAAACTCATATTTTCACCAACACTGCAAGTGCTAAAAAGATTATTAAAGCTGAAAGAGCACTAACTGTTAACAGTATCATAAAAACATTGCTTATAACAGTAAAAAACGAAGCAAGTGTTTCGTTCTCAAAGAAACCGCAGATTGCTCTTGCTAAAGATATTATTATAAGAGTTGCTAAAATCTCCAGTATGGGAGGGATTATTGTAAAAAACAATACTGCAACACCTAATCCACCAACGCTTGTTCTTAAAACAGCTGCACAAGCGAAGGCTGTATCTACCCCTTCACTAATTCCAGCCCCTGCAAGAGGAAGAAAACTCCCTGCCGCAAGTTTCAATGTACGCCTTGACAAACTGTCACCGGCTAATGCAAAGTATTTTTGAGAAACCATAACAGCAGAAAACACACAGAAAAAACCTGCAAATGCACCGGCTACAATGTTTTTTATACTTTGTGAAATTCTTTTAAAATCAACACTGTCAGTCATTGCAGCGGCAATTCCCAAAGACATATACATTGCAGTAAACGGCATGATAAACGAATTTATTAAAAACGCAACTATTGAAAGGCCAAAAGAAGTTGTTACACCTACCGCCGAAGCAGTTGCTCCATATCCCCCGGCAGCAGTCAGGGTGAGCAATACCGGTAAAAGTGCACCAAGAAATGTTAAAAGCTCACCACATTGTGAAATCAATGTTTGTGAAGCAGAAAAAACTGTTTCAAAGAATATTACCGCAGCTGCCGCAACCGTTGCATAACTTAATATCTTCTGTAACCCCGGGTTTTTATCACGTTCATTCATAACATTAAAAAGCCACATCAAAAACGCTAATGCCAAAAGCTCTACCACAAGCCTAATTTTATTTCCGAAAACGCTTAAAAATGATTTCCAACAAAAAGCAAATACTGTTTGTACGCCTATTAATTCTTTTGCATTTTCAATTGAGAGTTCGCCGTATTCTTCTGCGTTTTCGCGTGCAGAATCAGGTATGTAATCATCAATCTCTTCAATGTTATAATCTTCTTTTTGCCGATTTATTATGTCGTCTGTTTCATTTGCAAAAACAGGTAGCGAAAACACTGAAACCATGCATACCAGAACAAACACGAAAACTTTAAATTTCATTACACTATCCCCGATATTTTTTCAACAATCTCAAATAAATTTTCAACCAGAGGCAAACACATACAAAGAATTATAATCTTTGCCGCGAGCTCAACTTTTTCCGCCAAGGGCTGTTCTCCTGCACTTTGGCAAACATTAGCACCAAATTGTGCAATATATCCAATACCTACGGCCTTTATAAGCAATTTAAAATTATCATTTGAAACGCCGGATATATCAGCAAATGTTTTACTGAAGTCAAATATTTTACCGAAACCGCTTAAAACAGATAGTAAAATCAATACTCCGCATAAAACTATAAGAACAATCGAAAATTGAGGGTTTGTTTTTTTTAGTGCAAGAGAGAGCAATACCCCCACAATTGCTGCTGATGTAATTGTAAGAATACTCATAATCCGAAAACCGACCGCATTGTTTCAAACAGATCGCCTATGCGGGTAATCAACATAAATAAAACAACTATTATACCTGCAACAGTAACCAACATTGCCTGTTCGGATCGGTCTGATTTTATAAGTATCTGGTTTAAAACTGCAACCACAATACCAACGGCTGCAATCTGAAAAAGTATCTCAACGTTCATTTGATCAGCATCCTATATCATTAAAATTACAAAAAGCGTCCCAACCAGTATACCACTGGTAATATATAACCTTGAATATTTATTATATATGCTACGCGCGTCTTCTCTATTCTCTTCCAATGAAGTAATCGTTTTCTTTACAAGTGAAAGTTGATTTTCCAAATCACTTCTTCCTATTGACGAAAAAAACATATCTAATATAGAAAAGTCTTTTTCGTTTATAAATGATTGATTTTTATTTGCTTGTTTAAATGCTCCGTATATATCATCACTTCCTTCAATTGCACGAGTTAGAGGTATTTTATAACTTTCCGGTAACGTTGCAAAAACTTCTTTCGGAGTTTTTTTCTCGTAATCCGCACTTGATGCAAAATATTCTACTGTTTTTATTAAGCTGTCCAACTCTTCTTTACGTTTTTTTAATAAATAAGTTTTATAAAATCCTGTGAAACAGCACATCATCCATATTACTATAATTGCTACGGTTTTCATTATTCAACACCTTCCCGACTTCACCGATACCCGAAAGAGAGATGAATTTTTCAACAAAATCATGATAAATCCCCCTTTTATCAAGATCTTCAATATTTTTTGCATGAGCAGTTACTATAAACGATATGCCGCTGTTTAAAGCTGTCTTAATACTTTCCATTTCAGCGCTTGAAGAAATTTCATCCATAATTATAACTTCCGGGGCGAGTGTTCTTAATGCACGTAATACACCTTCGCTTTTGGGAAAACAACTTAAAACATCTACGCAATAACCAAGTGAGTACGGTGAAATTCCGTTATTCATTGCACAAATCTCGGCACGCTCGTCTATTACACAAACATTTATTTTTTTTAATGACAGATTTCGTGTTATATCTCTTAAAATAGTTGTTTTTCCATAGCCGGGAGGAGAAATTATCATTGTATTTTTTACAGATCTTCCATATAAAATTTCAGGAATTATTTTTTGAGAGCACCCTATAACTTCTCGGCAAACACGTATATTTAAACTTGAAATATCTTTTAAAGATGATATTGTACCGCTTTTTAATACGCATGTTCCTGCAAGACCTACTCTGTGCCCTCCGCGCATTGTTATAAATCCGTTACGAATTTCATCTTCATATGTATAAACGGAATGTTCGCATGCCGCAGAAAAAACATTGTCCACGTCTTCATCATAAACATAAATTGCATTTTCAGGTTCTGTAAACGCACCTGAAGGTGATAAAAACTCTCGTGCAGAATTTACAGTAACTAATAAAGGACAGCCTCTTTTCAACCTAATATCGCTTATTTGCCCTTTGCAATTTTGTATGGAATTTTTCAGTCTTGAGGGCATTATTTGTAAAATTTCTCTCATAATAAATATTATTATCTCCGTTTCACAATTATGCTATTGACAAACCTTGTTGTGCTATGTTATAATTTTATTTATATTAAATTTATTTGGAGGTGCTCGTTATGGCATTTGTCTTTGAAGAACCTTCCCATACATTTGGAGAATATTTGCTTGTTCCTGGTTTTTCATCAAAAGATTGTATTCCATCAAATGTTAGTTTAAAAACACCGGTTGCTAAATTTAAAAAAGGTGAACAACCTTCCCTTTCAATGAATATTCCGGTAGTATCTGCAATTATGCAAGCTGTTTCAGATGATAAAATGGCAATAGCTATTGCAAAAGAAGGTGGTATTTCTTTTATCTTCGGTTCGCAGTCTATTGAAAGCGAAGCAACAATGGTTGCCCGCGTTAAAAATCACAAAGCGGGATTTGTAACATCGGATAGCAATCTTACACCGGATATGACCCTTGCCGAGGTTATTGAACTCAAAGAAAAAACAGCTCACTCAACAATGGCTGTTACAGAAGACGGAACACCTAACGGAAAGCTATTAGGTGTTGTTACAAGCCGTGATTATCGTGTGAGCAGAATGGCATTAGATACAAAAGTATCGGAATTCATGACACCATTTGATGCGCTTGTGTATGCCGACACAAACACTTCTCTTAAAGATGCTAACGATATAATTTGGGATAATAAGCTTAATGCATTACCCATTATTGACGAAAACAGAAATTTAAAGTATTTTGTGTTCCGAAAAGATTATGATTCACATAAAGAAAATACCCTTGAACTTCTTGATACCAATAAGAGGCTTATAGTAGGCGCAGGTATCAATACCCGTGATTACAAAGAACGTGTCCCGGCCCTTGTCGAAGCCGGAGCTGATATTTTGTGTATTGATAGTTCTGAAGGATTTTCCGAATGGCAAGGTCTGACACTTGCATGGATCCGTGAAAATTACGGTGACACCGTAAAAGTCGGTGCTGGAAATGTTGTTGACAGAGAAGGATTTTTATATCTTGCAAAAGCAGGTGCAGACTTTATTAAAATAGGTATAGGCGGAGGTTCTATCTGCATAACAAGAGAACAAAAGGGTATCGGACGCGGACAGGCAACTTCTGTTATGGATGTTGCAAAAGCACGAAACGAATATTATGAACAAACCGGCATTTATATTCCTCTTTGTTCAGACGGAGGAATTGTTCACGATTACCATATGACACTGGCGCTTGCAATGGGTGCTGACTTTATAATGCTGGGAAGATACTTTGCTCGTTTTGATGAAAGCCCGTCAAATAAAGTTAATATTAACGGAAACTACATGAAAGAATATTGGGGCGAGGGATCTAACAGAGCACGCAACTGGCAGCGTTACGATATGGGTGGACAAAACAAACTTTCTTTTGAAGAAGGCGTTGACTCTTACGTTCCTTATGCAGGTTCTTTAAAAGACAACCTGTCACAGTCTCTTTCTAAAGTTCGTTCTACAATGTGTAACTGTGGTTCAATGTCAATACAGGAATTTCAACAAAAAGCTAAACTCACAATGGTTTCTGCAACAAGTATTGTTGAAGGCGGCGCACACGACGTTGTTCTTAAAGATAAACAATTTAAAGGTTGATTTTAAATATTGTAAAGAAGCGTCTGTCGCATTTAGCGACAGACGCTTTTGATATTTTATTATTAAAAATACAAAAAAGAAGCTGAAGCAAAACGCTTCAGCTTCTATCAAATTATGCTATTGTCAATTTTGCATTTTTCTCGTCGTAAACAAGGCCTTCTGCATATTGAGTTTTTAGTTGTTCAATATATGCGCTCCAGTCTTCGTTTTTCTTGCCTGTTTCTGCATCATATTTCCAACAAGGTGTTGATGCATTAAGGTAGAAGACTACTTCATAAGAGCCTTCAAGCTCTATTATAGTACAATCGCCTGCTTTTCTGTCAGCAGCGAAAACCCACTCATCAAAGGCTGTTCCGTACGTGCCTTTTTTAACGTTTTCTATTAAACCTTCTGTTTGTGCTGTGTTAGTATCATTTGTATAATCGGCAACAAGTGCATTGAAAGCTTCTTCGTTTGCGCCGGTTTCGTTAAATTTATTATAAACTTCATCAGCTTTTGCCTTAGCTTCGTTTTTCTTCTCCTGCTCTGCTTTTGCCTTTTCTTCAGCAGTTGCAGTGTCTTCTGTCTTAGCATCTTCTATATTAATTTGGATATGCTTAAGGTTTGCAAGATTATACTCAAGACGTTGTGAAGAAATATAATATAAAACAACAAATTGTTTTGAAGAAGCGTCATTAATAACTGTTTTGTCGCCTTCTGCACGGGCTGTATCGGCAAGCCAATTGCCCTTGTCATTATCTGAATAAGAACCGTCTGTAGTTAAAGTAGGATCTGTTTTTTCTTCATCTTGCTTTTTCTTATCATCATTTGTTAATAAATTGTATGCTGCCAGCTTAAAGCTGTCTGCATCACTTACTAAAGCAAGAAAATCGTTTGCGTTCTTTTCTGCATCTGCTTTTGATTTTTCAGCGGCAGCTTTTGCTGCTTCATTTTCTTCTGCAGATTTAGACGAATCCTCTGTAAATTCAGTGTAAGAGAATGCTTTGCTTCTGTAAGTATATTTATCAAATGTTTTCTTATTTGCTTCGTAGTATGCCTGGAGCTGTTCGTCAGTATAAGAATATGTACCGGTTATAGAAGTTTGCTGAGCATCAGCCATAAGGCTTATTTTAGCGAGACGCTCGAAATCGCCTTCATTGAAACCGTTTGCATACATCCTTGTAAAATATGCTGCACGAGATATGTTGTATTCTTTACAAACGCTATCTATGCTTTCATACATTTGATCTTTTGATTTTTTCTGCTCGTCTGTTAAAGCCAAGCCGGCTTTTTCAGCCTCATTATAGAGATAAAGCGTTTGTTTAAGTTGTTCTGCAGCAGCATCAACAAACCATTCAGCCCAAGTTTTTGTAGTATCAAAAGAACATTGTGTTTTCTTAATATCAGTATCAGCTTTAAGAATCCCATATTGAGAATAAAGTGAAGTGTAGTAATTTCTTGTTTGGTTATAAAAATATGAAAATTCTACTGCGTTTATTGAAGTGTCCCCAACGGACATAACAACTTTTTGTTTTGTATAAAAACCGTTATTCTCTAAAACACTTTGAGTAATAAAGGCTGTAAGCAGAATTCCGACTACAACACAAAACACGGTAAATATCGGGAATTCACGTTTTTTCTTAGCACTATTATTTTTTTTTGCTTTTGCGGAATTAGACTTTTTGGTTAAAAGCAATTCTTCATCCTGACCAACATTGGTTTTTTGTCCCTTACCCATCGGCACATACCATCCTTTAAATTTTATTTCTTTTAACAAAACGATATAAACAACTAACTGTTTGCCAATATCTTATCTGCAATATAAAGTCCGTGCGCAGCTGCTTGTGAAAGAGAGCGAGTAAACCCTGCTCCGTCACCCAAAGCATATATTCCGGGGCAATTTTTAATTTCAAAGTCAATTGTTTTCGGCCTTGCGGAATAATATTTGCACTCAATCCCGTAAAGCAATGTGTTATAATTTGCAGTACCCGGGGCAATCTTGTCCAAGGCATGTAAAGTTTCTATTATGTCATCCAACTGTCTTTTTGGCATACATAAACTTAAATCGCCGGGGACAGCCTTCAAAGTGGGTCGAGTCGTAGAAGCAAGAAGACGTTTCTCATTGGTTCTTCTCCCCGCTTCAAGGTCTCCTAAACGTTGAACAAGAACACTTCCGCCGCTTAACATATTAGAAAGTGAAGCAACTGAACGAGCGTATTCAATCGGTTCTTGGAAAGGTTCGGTAAACGTCATGGTTGTCAAAAGCGCAAAATTTGAATTTTCAGTTTTGCGTGATTTATCTCTGTAAGAATGCCCGTTTACGGTTAAAACACCGTCAGTGTTTTCCATAACAACACTACCGCGTTCATTAAAACAGAACATTCTTGTTTTATCTCCGTAACGTTTGGAGCTGTAGATGATTTTAGGCTCATATATCTTTGATGAAAAATGATCCCAAACAAGTGACGGGAGCTCAACTCGAACGCCTATGTCAACTTGATTATTTTCCATTTTAACACCGTTTTCACGGCACCAAGAGCTGAAAAAGCGCGATCCCACTCTACCAACGGCAAAAATAATTTTATCCGCAGAAAACTGCATATGCTCTCTGCCGTTAATAACGTCGAGGGTATGATTTTTAACGTCTACGCCTACAACTTCACTGTTTGTTTTAATAGTAACACGTTCACGAATATGATTTATCAGCTTTGCCATTGTTTCACGATTGGAGTCTGTTCCCAAATGTTTAATTCTGGCCTGAAGCATATGCAAATCATATTGTAAACAAAGTTTTTTTAGATCATTTGAAGGTGAATAAACTTCGTTTGTTGCACCAAATCTAACAAGAACGTCATCGGCTCTTTCGATAAGACTTACAACTTTTTGAGGCTCAACAAAGTCAGGCAACCAGCCGCCATACTCAGTGGAAATTACATATTTTCCATCTGAAAAGGCACCGGCGCCAGCCATTCCTTCCATAATTGCACAATTTGCGCACTTTATACATTTATCAACTTTTTTTTCTACTATCGGGCATCTTCTGCGTCCAAGCTCTGAGCCCTTTTCAAAGATTATTACTTTTTTATCGGATTTTTCGGAAATCTCATAAGCACACATAAGTCCGCCTATTCCACCGCCGATAATAGCAATATCATAATTAAATGCCAAACTGAAAACTCCCTTTTTATATATATTGTCTATTACACAACTCGTATATTATAACTAAAAATTTTCCGTTTGTCAAGTTTTTTCAGACAAATGTTAATAAAATACTTTATTTACCATGACAACCGCAACTGCAATCATCATCATGACAGCAGCTGTCTTCATCCTGTGAAAGATACTCGTCTTCGGCAGTATCTACTTTAATATCTCCGACTATGGCTTGCTTTATAACCTGCATATTGGCATTAATATACTCAAAATTTGAAACAAGAGACTCAGATTTGTTACTGGCTTCTTCTATGTCAAGTTTAAGCATATCAATTTGAGCTGCCATGTCTTTCAAAAACGAAACCAATGAAGCGTTAATTGTTGATTGGTCTCCCGATTTAAGCGCATCATCCAGCGCATTTATGTTTTCAGAAAGGAACATATTTCTGCCTCTCATAAAATATAATTTATTATTGATTTATGCTCTGCCCATGTATTCGCCGCTGCGTGTATCGATTTTAATTAACTCGCCTTCTTCGATAAACATAGGAACTTTTACATCTGCACCTGTTTCAAGAGTAGCGCTTTTAAGAGCATTTGTTGCAGTATTACCAACAACTGCCGGCTCGGTTTCGGAAACAATAAGTTCTATAAATGAAGGAGGTTCAATACTGAATACATTTCCTTTATATGAAAGGATTTTAACAACAGTGTTTTCTTTAACAAACTTAAAGTTATCAGGAAGTTTGTCAGGACCTATAGGAACTTGTTCGTAAGTTTCCTGATCCATAAAATAATATAAATCGCCGTCGTTATATAAATATTCCATGTCTTTACGTTCAATAAAGGCTTGCGGAAATTTATCCGTGGGGTTAAAAGATTTCTCTATTATTCCGCCTGTTATTACGTTTCTGATTTTTGTTCTTACAAATGCTGCACCTTTACCGGGTTTTACATGTTGAAATTCTACGATAGAATATACGTCTCCGTCCATTTCAAATGTTACGCCGTTTCTAAAATCTCCTGCTGAATACATATAATTGACCTCCAAAATAATTTGAAAATAAAATTTACACTTTATTATACTACATATTTTTGAATTTTTCAATACCTATTAAAATTTTTTTTGCTTGGAGCGGATCATGAAAAAGAATTTTTCTGTTTTTTTTATGCTTTTTTGTATTGTTACGGCTTTTATAATAACATCAAACCGTTCTCCGTCAGACAGCAAAAGTCTTGCAGTTTCTGAAAATTCAGCAAAACTTCCGGTTATAGTTATCGATGCCGGACATGGAGGGCTTGACGGCGGAGCGTCGGCATACGACGGAACGCCTGAAAAAACATATAATTTAGCCCTGGCCAAAGTATTGCAATCTTTTTTTGATGCAGCCGGTTATGAAACTGTAATGACCCGTGAAGATGACGGCGACACCGACGGTAAAGACGGATTTAATAAAAAACTTGATATAGCAAATCGAATTGTACTTGCAAACAAAGATGACAACAGAGTTTTTATAAGTTTACACCTTAATCTTTCAACATCATCTTCTGATCAGGGTTTTCAAGTTTTTTATGGTTCTAAAAACGAAAAAAGTAAAGCTTTAGCTGAAAATATTCAGACCAGAATAGTTTCAAGCGGGCTTTGTACACGTGTAAGAGATGTAAAAAAATCTCCCAGCGGAGTTTTTTTGCAACACCACATAACATCCCCGTGTATACTTGCCGAATGCGGGTTTATAAGCAATTTTGAAGATTATACATTATTGAAAAAAGAGGAATACAGGGCAAAACTGATGTACGCCCTTTTTTGCGGTGTTACAGAATATCTGAAATAATTTTATTTGAAACAAGAAACCCTTTAGGCGTTAAGGCGTACTTATTATTAACCTTTTTCATATATCCGTTTTTAATAAGATTATCAGCATAAGATATTTTATCAGTCGGTAATAATACACCGTCAGAGGTTCTGAGCCCCAACATAACACGTTCTTCTTCAATTGTTTTTTCATCTAATACTTCTTCTATATTTTTACACATAAAGTCGTCTATATTCTTATTATAATAATAACGTGTTTTGCCGTCAAATCCGTATGCACCGGCACCAAAGGCAATATAAGGAATCATTTTCCAATAAGATAGATTATGTTTTGACTTAAACCCGGGTTTAGCATAGTTTGAAATTTCATAATGTTCATACCCGTTTGATATTAAATAATTCGAAGTAAAAAGATACATTTTTTGTTGTATATCATCTGAAGCTTCCGTAATACCTTTTTTTTCGAAAACAGTATCTTTTTCGATTTTAAGAAGATATGCCGAAATATGTTCTGGCGATAAAGAAACAGCTTGTTTAAGAGAATATTCCAATGTTTTATCAGTCTGCCCAGGTACTGCAAGCATTAAATCTATACTTATATTTTCAATGCCGCCATCTCTTATTATTGTAAAAGCATCCTTACATTTTTGAGAGCTTGCACGTCTTCCCAAAATTTTCAGTTCTTCGTCATTAAAAGACTGAATCCCCATGCTTATTCTGTTTACACCTGCTGATATAATTTCAGAAATAAACTCGGCACTTACACTTTCCGGGTTTACTTCAACCGTAAATTCAATGTTTTCATCAACGTTGAATACAGAATATATTTCTTCGGCTATTTTACGTATTGCTTTTCCACCTAAAACCGACGGAGTTCCACCGCCTATGTAAATAGTTTTAACCAAAAAATCTTCATACCTCACTGATCTTATTTGATTGATAAGATCGGTGAGGTAATTCTCTTTTACATTTTTAGTTGTTACTCGTGAAAAAAAATCACAATATGAGCATTTTGATTCACAAAAAGGTATATGAACATAAATCCCGCAGTTATTCATCAAGTTTAAGCACAGACATAAACGCCTCTTGCGACAGCTCTACACTTCCGACCTGACGCATGCGCTTTTTACCTTCCTTCTGCTTTTCCAAAAGCTTCTTCTTACGTGTTATGTCACCGCCGTAGCATTTTGCTAAGACGTCTTTTCTAAGAGCTTTAACAGTTTCACGGGCTATAATTTTACCGCCGATTGCAGCTTGAATAGGTGTTTCAAAAAGCTGCCTAGGAATATTATCTTTCAATCGTTCTGCAATTCTTCTGCCCCTTTGATATGCACGCTCTGAGTGAACGATAAACGAAAGAGCATCTACGAGCTCGTTGTTAAGAAGAATATCAAGCTTAACAAGATCACTTTTACGATATTCTTCAAATTCGTAATCAAAAGAAGCATATCCCCTTGTACGAGATTTTAATGCATCAAAAAAGTCATATATTATTTCATTCAAAGGCAAAGAGTAGTGAAGATTAACACGTGTATCGTCAATGTATTGCATGTTTTTAAATACGCCGCGCCTATCCTGGCAAAGATCCATTATTGTTCCGACATAATCAGACGGGGCTATAACATCGGCTTTGACAAAAGGCTCTTCAGATAATTCTATTTCACCCGGAGACGGATAGGATGTAGGATTGGAAATAAAAACGACCTCTCCGTTTGTTTTTGTGATACGATATATAACCGAAGGTGCAGTTGTAACAAGGTCTAAATTATATTCACGTTCAAGTCTTTCCTGAATAATTTCCATATGCAACAAGCCAAGAAATCCGCAACGGAATCCAAAACCTAAAGCAACTGATGTTTCGGGTTCAAAAGTCAGTGAAGCATCGTTTAGTTGTAATTTTTCAAGAGCTTCACGCATATCATCATATTTTGCGCCGTCAGCCGGATAAATACCGCTAAAAACCATTGGTTGGACTTTTTTATAGCCTTTTAAAGGCTTATCAGCCGGATCTTCGGCTAAGGTAACCGTATCGCCGACACGGGCTTCCTTAACGTTTTTTATACTTGCAGTTATATATCCAACTTCGCCGGCAGATAATTCATCTGTTTTCTCTAAACCAAGGGGTTCAAGATATCCGATTTCTACTGTTTCATATTCTGCGCCTGAAGACATAAAACGCACAATGTCACCTGTTTTGATGCTTCCTTCAAAAATACGGATATATACTATTACTCCTCGATAAGCGTCATAAATTGAGTCAAATATCAAAGCTTTTAGAGGTTTGTTCGGATCACCTTTAGGTGCAGGAACATTTTTAACAATCTGTTCAGGAACAAGCTCTACATTTAAACCTGTTTTTGCAGATATTTTAGGGGCATCCTCCGCTACAATACCGATAACGTCTTCTATTTCTTTGGCAACACGGTCAGGTTCGGCATTAAGAAGGTCAATTTTATTTATAACAGGAACTATTTCAAGGTCGTGATCAAGGGCAAGATATGTGTTTGCAAGAGTTTGAGCTTCTATCCCCTGGGTTGCGTCAACAACTAAAACAGCACCTTCGCAAGCCGCTAAGGATCTTGAAACTTCATAATTAAAGTCAACATGTCCCGGCGTATCGATAAGATTAAAAACATATGTCTGTCCGTCTTTTGCTTTATAATTCAGTTTAACGGCACGTGCCTTTATTGTAATTCCGCGTTCACGCTCAAGATCCATATTATCAAGGATCTGAGCCTCCATATCACGCTTTTGAACTGTTTCTGTAAGCTCCAAAATCCTATCGGCCAATGTTGATTTTCCGTGATCTATATGCGCTATGATACTGAAATTTCTTATTTTAGAAATATCGTTTTTCATACTCCGAACCTTTCCTGTTTTATGAGATTATTTAGATATTATATAGTATTTTTTTTTATTTGTCAAGTTCATTAAAATTTTTTTAATTTAAGCTTGTTTTGTATTGACATATAAATTGGTTTATGATAAAATATTAAGAAGAATATTTTAAAGGAGCCGTTATGAAGAAGTTTTTTACCCTGCTTATAACACTTGCAATCTTATTAGCTACAGCAACTCCGGCGTTTGCCGAAAGTATCAACCTTTCGACAGAAATAAACAATATTCTCGAACATTATTCCAAGACAGAAAAATCGGTTGATACGTTTGAGTCAATAGTTGCTGTTTATTCCGTAAACTCAAAGGTTAATACTTTTGATGAATTAAAAATATATGAAAACGACAAAAGCTATGCAGGGCTTATTCTTTCACGCCTTGCAACTAAAAAAGACCCGTTTGCAGAATTTAACGGCGTAAATCCGGTTGAAGCTTTAATCTCTACACAGCATGATAACGGATCGTTCGGCACCTTTAACCAACATTTTTATTCAATGGCAGCTCTCGAAAGCGTAAAAGCATTAAGAGGCCCGGCTTCCGTAACTTATGCCAGCGGCCATGCACTTGATTACTTAAAATCTCTTCAAAAAGAAGACGGTAGTTTCGGGGATGTAGAGAAAACAGCAAAAGCAATAACTATTCTTAACGAATTTTCTCAAGATGCAAAAGTATCCGTAGCAATAGAGAGTGCAAAGAAATATCTTATAAATACAGAATTTACTACACTTAATGATCTTTGCTATAAAGTTCAGGGGCTTGTTGAATGCGGCGAAAGAATAGATCCTGAATTAATGGCAAAAATCATTAATTTTAAAAATAATGACGGTTCTTATCCTGATAATCT
>QAKR01000009.1 GCA_003343705.1 Clostridiales bacterium
ATGACAACCGGGATAACAAGCCCGATATCAGCCTTAGTTCTTTCGTTAAATTCTTTTGTAAATGCCATGATATTAACACCGTGCTGACCCAAGGCGGGACCAACCGGAGGTGTCGGAGTTGCTTTTCCGGCAGGAATTTGCAACTTTATATAACCTGTAATTTTTTGAGCCATTTTTACAGCCTCCTAAATTTCTTATACTGAACTCAAATAAAAATATAGCCATTCTATATTTTTATTTTACAACAATTTATTTGTTGCAGTAACGACCATCGGTCGCAGAGTTATTATTTATACTATTTTTGCTTAAAACAACCAAACATCATTTATAAAATATAAATTCAGTAATAATTAATTTGCAAATAGTATTAAAGTAAACATATGCTGTCGAGATCTACCTCGGCAGGAATGTCACGACCGCCCATTGAAAGAATAACTCGAACCTTTTTATTGTTCATGTCTATTGTTTCAACTACACCGGTGAAGTCCTTCATCGGTCCAGCGGTTACACGTACGTTGTCGCCCTCATTAAACGGAGCCTTGACAGTTTCAGATATAAAGTTCAGTTTTCTGACTTCATCATCTGTTAATGCCACAGGCTTGCCTTCAGGTCCGACAAACCCCGTTACGCCGCGGATACTTTTAATTAATATCCATGCGTCGTCATCAATAATCATATTCAGAAGTACATAACCGGGGAAAAGCTTACGTTCGGTCTCAACAACTTCGCCGCTTTCCTTAACCTCCTGCACCTTTTCTGTCGGCACACGAACATCGAAAATATATTTTTTCAAGTCACGCAGCTCAACGAGCTTTTCTATGCCCGTAAGCACCTTGTTTTCGTAGCCCGAATAAGTATGGATTACATACCAGTGCGGTGTTTGATCAGCCATGTTTCTTCCTCCGTTAATAAATTACTGCCCAATTTTCATAAGCAAAGATACGCCAGTTTTAAAAAGCCAGTCGATAATCCCAATGAAGATTGAACAAATCAATGCGATAACCAATACTGTTATAGTGTTGTTTACGACCTGACTTGGAGACGGCCATACAACCTTGGTTATTTCGCTTTTCAATTCTTTGAAGAATCTTCCAATTTTCTTGAAGACGTTGGGCTTCTTGTCTTTTTTGACTTTTACCGACTTTTTGCTGTCTGAGGATTCTGCCAGCTTCTTTTCGTCAGCCATTATAACGTCCTCCTTATTTCGTTTCTCTGTGAAGAGTGTGTTTCTTACAGAACTTGCAGTGTTTTTGCATTTCAAGCCTGTCAGTTGTGTTTTTCTTGTTTTTCATGGTGTTGTAGTTGCGTTGTTTGCACTCTGTGCAGGCTAACACCACTTTGTCACGGTTCCCCTTCTTAGCCATAATATCGGCACCTCCTTAAAATACTATTCCCTGTTTAAAACATTGTTTAAACAAACGCAAAACGTTTTTGCCATAAACGACAAAGGGATACGATACGTAAACTCAAAGACTTAAAGCATGCTTTTCATGTTCTTATTTGAGTTCAGTATAAAATTGCCTCCCTTGCGAAATTATTCTAATCCATATTTTATTTTACAGAGTTTTCTGTAGAACACGGATGTTGTTCAATACTATACTTATGTATGCTATTACACACAACGAGAAGCTAAAAGCTTACGGAAAAAACATATAATGTTTTAACAAGAAATAGTATTATAAAGTGTAATTTTTTTTGCGTGCAAAAAAAAGCACCTTTATGCAAGGTATAATAATTATATCATAAAAATAACAAAATTGCAATAGGTAAATAGCAATTTTTTTTGAATTGCAAAATTATTTTATTTCCGGCGCCCAGTTGTCTATTCCCGAACGCTGCATTGCTCCGAAAATCCTATCTTTAACGCCTTTATAATCTTTTTCCAGTGAATATAATAATTCTTTCATTTCTTGACGTTCAGTATATCCGTTTGCAGGGCAAGGATTACTTATAACAGGCAGATCGTTACGTTTTACGCAAGAGCGTACTTCACCCTCTGTCATATATATTAAAGGACGTATTAATGTTATTTCCTTACGGTCTAAATATGTTACAGGTGAAAAACATCCTAATCTTCCCTCGTGAATTAAGTTCATCATAAACGTTTCCAACACATCATCGTTATGATGCCCCAAAGCAAGTTTTGAAATACCCAACTCCAAAGCTGCATTATTGAGTGCGCCACGTCGTAGATTGGCACAAAGAGAGCAAGGATTTTGTTCTTTACGAACGTTAAAAACAATATCGTAAATACGTGTTTTTTTTATTATATACGGAATCTGTTCCTTATCGCATAAACGCTGTATCGGTGTAAAATCCATACCGGGAGTATTGGTATCCAGGGTTATTCCAGTAACTTCAAATTTTTTTGGATAAAACATTGAAAGACGCTTAAGTGCAACCAGTAAAAGGACTGAATCCTTACCGCCGGAGACACCGACGGCAATTTTATCACCGTCGTTTATCATGTTATAATCCTGTACAGCCCTCCGAATAGGGCTTAAAGCTTTTTGCATATAAAATCTCCATAAAAAACAAAGGAAAACTATCTTTTAATTGACAGTTCTCCTTTTCGTTTAATGTTCTTGTAATCTGCTTTTTAAACTTTCTTTTATTAAAGAGCAGCTTTTGCTTTTTCTACGAGAGCTGCGAAAGCGGGAGCATCAGAGATAGCAAGCTCTGCCAAAACTTTTCTGTTAAGATTTATGCCGGCTTTTCTAAGCCCACAGATAAATCTGGAATAGTTAATACCATTTACCTGTGCCTGTGCAGATATACGTGTAATCCAAAGTGCACGAAAATCTCTTTTCTTAAGCTTTCTTCCTACGTATGCGTACTGCAAGGATTTCATTACGGCTTCATTAGCAGTTCTGTAAAGTTTTGATTTGCCGCCGAAGTAGCCTTTCGCAAGTTTAAGAACCTTTTTATGTTTTTTGCGGGTCATAACCGCACCTTTTACTCTTGCCATTTTCTACTTCCTCCTATTATGAATACGGTATAAGTTTTTTAATTACCTTGGCGTTTGTTTCGTCAAGATATCCTGCCTTACGAAGGCCTCTTTTATGCTTTGTTGTCTTTTTTGTCAGAATGTGTCTTCTGAAAGCATGATTCATTTTTATTTTGCCGCTTTTTGAAGTCTTAAATCTTTTTGCTGCTCCTCTGTGAGTCTTTAACTTAACAGACATTTTCATTTCTCCTTACATTTATATTAACGGAAAAACCGTTTACACGCGCCGTTAAATGTCCGGCACAAAAGCATTACTTTTCAACCTTGGGCGCTAAAATCATTATAAGTGTTCTTGTTTCAAGTTTTGCTGCTTTTTCAACATTTCCCATTTCTTTGGCACCCTCTGCAAACTTATTTAAAAGTTCGATACCAAGTTCAGGTCGCTGTATTTCACGAGAACGTAAACGCAATGTTACTTTAACCTTATTTCCGTCGCCTAAAAACCTTAATGCATGTTTTAATTTTGTGTTAAAGTCGTGCATTTCAATGTTGAGTGAAAGCTGAACCTCTTTTAAAACAATAACCTTTTGTTTCTTTTTCGCTTCTTTTTCACGCTTTGTTTTTTCAAAATAGAACTTATTATAGTCCATAATTTTACAAACAGGCGGGGTTGCCATAGGGGCAATTTTAACAAGATCAAGCCCTCTGTCAACAGCCATTTTTTGAGCGTCCTTTGCGGAAAAAATTCCAAGCTGCTCGCCGTTTTCGCCAATTAAACGAATTTCAGCGTCTCTGATATCCTCGTTGATTTGTACTCCTTTTGTGTTTATAACCGAACACCTCCAAAATAATAAAAAATAAACAGGTGAAAAAGAACGCTCTTCACCTGTAAACATCAAAAGATATTAACCGTGCAGCGAAGCTGCAGTGGTGAGAACTAAGTTCTTCTTCATTGTACTGAGTTATTATAGCATATTTTTCAGCGATTGTCAATACGCTTATCCGAAATAATTTTGAACATTGTTTCGGACGGTGTAAATAAAACCATATGGTTTTTTCCATCGTTATATACAATGTATGTTATATTTTTTTTATCATGTACATTATAAAAACGGCTTGCCGAACGAGTGTAATATGTAGATGAGTGCATTGAATCACCCTTCCCCATATCTACGATTTGGTTTAACCTAAATTCAGCAACAGACACTTCACGACGACCGATAATTTTATGAATTACAACCTCATCATCAATTAAACAATAAGTATATCCAACCATAAATGTTCGTGAATAAAGTGATAAAACAATTGCGGTTGAGCACAACACAACAATTTCATAAAAAGTTTCACCTACTAGTGGCTTACCTATTATTAAATTTTCCAGCCAAACAGGCAGAGAAAGCAAACAAAAGCCAGCTGTTATTATTATTAATATTCCAAAAAATGCACCGTGCTTTTTTTTACAAACTTCTTTTAACATGGCCTTATAACCTCTATTTTATTATTTTTGTTACAGTTATCCCGTCAAGAGCGGAATAGTCAGTTATATTATTTTGTGAAATATCTAAAATAAGAATTTTTTTAAGCGGAACAAGGCCGGAGAGCTCTGTTAATGAATTTTGGTTTAAAATTATCACACAATCAGTTACAGGAAGATAAAAATCCGTAATATGTTCAATAGAACACGAAGATAGATCAAGATATTTCAACTTTGGAAGCTCAGCGAAAATAAAACTTTGGGGATTATTCTGCGAAGCATTAAAATATGTTAACGATAATAACCCGGTAATACCTGAGAAACTTGTAATACCACAAGATACAAGAGATAATCTCTTAAGAGCAGGAAAGTTAGATATCAAAGGATTTTCAAGAGTTGCACCTTTTATATAAATATCTTCAAGCTTTTCAAGATCCGATATTCCGGATAAATCAGAAAACGGGATTTCAGATATAGTTAAGTGAGTAAGATATCTAAACCCACGAATTTGCGGTGAAACCAATGTTCCTCCGCTAATTTCAAGTTTTTTAAGGTAAGTAAAACCATAAAGCGAAGAAACAGAATTATCATCTGCTCCGTAAATATAAACTTCTTCAAGTGAAGTAAGTGTGCTCGGTAAAGTTTTATCCGTTGCGTTTGAACAGTCGACCTTGAGTATTTTAAGATTAATAAGAGGTGCCAGGAAAGAAAGATTTTCAAAAGTTGAAATTCCGGAAATATCAAGAGATACTAACGGAACTAGCATTGAAAGAGATGTTACTGACAAATCCTGATTATCGGAGATATCAAGAATCTTAAGTGACGGTAAAACGGCTGAAAAACTTGTTATATAATTATTTTTAATCAGCATGGTTTTGATAGTATTTGATGAAATAAACGAAGTATCAGTAATTTCATTGTGTGAAAGATCAAGTATTTCTAATGCAGAAAGAGAAGAGATATCAATTGTTGTCAACCTATTTTGAGAAAGATTTACTTTCCTCAATGCAGGTAGGTTTTCAAATGAAATGTTTGTTAGCTCGTTCTGCGATATATCAAGATCCGATAACGCTGAGTAAGAAACAACCACAACATTCGAAAGAGAATTTTGTGAAAGATTAACTTTAGTTAATGCAGGAACATTACCATAAAACTCAAATGATTCAAGAAGATTCTTAGATAAATCCAGCTCCGTAAGATTTAACATTTTGCTTGTAAACGATGCATCTGTAATCTTATTATTTTTTGCAATTAAACTTTTAAGATTTGTTAACGATGCAACATCATCTATGCGAAAACCCGACGCATCAGAAATATCCAGATATGAAATATAAATAAGGTTTTTTAATTCTACACTTTCAGAAAATGATGAACGCCTTAAGTATAGTTTATCTAACGTTTCAATTCCATATAAAAAATCTAACGACGAGAACGAATACCCGTCTAAAACAAGTGTTTCCAAAGTTTTACATAATTTTAAATTTTCGAAAGATGTTATAGGATTAGAGGAAGCATCTAAAGATGAAAGAAACGGAAGAACTTGAAAAAGTGATGACAAACTTGTTATCTCATTAAACGAGATATTTAAACTTTTTAAAGAAGTAAGCCCCGAAATCGGAGAAATATCAGCTATTTTATTAAATGAAAGGTTAAGTTCAGTCAGCTTTGTTAACGATAATAGACCTGAAATATCCGTTATTTCATTTCCCGCTAAAATAAGTTTTTTCAAGTTTCGAAAATATGTAAAGTCTGTTGTGTTTGTAATCGGGAGCAAGCCTTCCGTATTTGAAGGATCATATGTCAAATCAAGCTCACTCACCATTCCGGCTTCACTGAGAGAAATAGACTCTGTATCAGCTTTTCCCATTGCATGTTTAATTAAATGCTCCGCACCGCGGTCTGTAAAGTTTATTGTCTTATTTAAATATTCATTGCGTAACTTTAAAAGCTCATCAGTTATCCCCGTAACCTGAGCCGATGTAGCACTTTTATCTTCAAGTACAGCCTGTGCACGTGAAAGGGCCTCAGCATAAACGTCGGCAGTAACTGTATTTTTCAACTCGTCTATAAGAGCGGAAAGTATAGCTTTTTCTGTACTGGAAATATTAACCTTTTCTGAGCTACAAGCTGATATAACTGAAAGACATAACAGCAAGCTAAGCAGTAAAGCAATAATTCTTTTCAAATAAACACCTCAGAGATATATCCAATATTTGTATAAATATAGCATTTGTTAAAAATTAAAACCTTGCTCAAGAGAGACAGTCAATAAACGCAAGGTGTTTTCACAATCATCAAGATCGACGGTTTCAACAGGGGAATGAACATATCGCTGAGGGATACTTATTGCACCGGTATAAACGCCGTTTTTTGATGTATGAATTGCTCTGGCATCAGTAGCACCGGCTGTAATTATTTCAGGTTGAAACTTTATTTTATTTTTCTCTGCTGTATCAATAAGAAAATCAACCATCTGCTTATGGCAATATATTCCGCAGTCCATAATTTTAACAGCAGCACCTTGCCCCAGTGCAAGACTGAGCTTAGGACATTCCGGTGTATCCCCTGTGTCAGTCACATCAATCGCAAGAGCATATTTAGGTTCTATTTCATAAGCAGCAGGAAGAGCGCCGCGTGTTCCTACTTCTTCCTGGACAGTAAAAACAAAATATACTTTATTTTTAAGCTTATTTTTATCAAGTTCTTTAATCGCACGAATTAAAATTGCAACAGCTATTCTATCGTCTAAAAACGCAGAAGTTAAGCGTTTTTTATTAGCACTTACAAAACAATCAGGAACAATTGAAGCAGCTGTACCTATTGGAACAAGCTTTTCTGCTTCTTCTTTAGAAGTGGCTCCGATATCGATAAAGCAGTTATCGCATTTTAGAGAATCTTTATCTTTAGTTTTTTCTTCATAGGAAATAATACCGTCGACACCATTTATAAAACGGACATGTCTTCCAGCAATTATACGATAATTTTCCCAACCGAGATCTTGAAAACGAATAAAACCTTTATCGTCTATATAATGGCATATAAAACCTATAGTATCTGCATGTGCGGCAACCATAACTTTTTCACCGTTGCCTACTGTCGCAACAAGATTACCCATAACGTCGAAATAGCATTCATCTGCAAAGGATTCTACTTCGCTTTTAACATATTCCAAAAGAGATTTTTCATTTCCTGACGGAGAGATGAATTCATTTAGCTTTTTTATTATTTCGGTTAACATTTTTATAACTCCTTTTTTAAGAGCAACAAATATATAATGAGGTCAAACCACTTGTTGTAACATCATTATTTATATCAGTCTAATTTTAAAGTATTTATTTTTTCGAGTAACTTAATTGCCAGTTTTTCCATAGCGTCTGCATCATCTTCGCAAGCAAGCGAAGCTCGTGAATGAAGATACCTGACAGGGACCGAGAGCGTTAAAACATTTGAGGCTCCGCTTTCATGTTGCCAGCACGCAGCATCTGTACCACCGGAAATATATGTTTTAATTTGGGCAGTAATATTGTTTTCTTTTGCTGTCTCAAGAGCCAACGAAACAAGCTCCGGTTTATAAAGTGTACGTTTGTCTGCAAATGAAACTGCAACTCCCCCACCTAAGTTGCAAACCTTTTTATGATCCGGAGTTCCACCTATATCGGCAGCCGTTGTACCTTCAAGTATTATTGCATAATCCGGTTTTACTGCAGCACAAGCAACAGAAGAACCCTTTAAACCGACTTCTTCCTGAACGCAAAAAGCAAAATACGAATCAAATTCAAGATCTTGCGTGATCATATTGATCATTGCAGCGCAACCCACACGGTCGTCAATGGCTTTACCCTTAAAGTAGTTTCCAACACGCCCGGCTTTTGTATTAAAATAAACATAATCGCCTTCGATTACGTATTTTTCGGCATCTTTTTTATTTTTAGCACCTATATCTATAACAAGGTCTTTTTGTTCAGGTATTTTTGATATCTCACTTTTTTTTGTAAGATGTACAGGAGCGAGCCCGATTACCCCATCAAGCCACCGCTCTCCATCTCTTGTAGCTCGGACTCGAACAAATTTACCCGGGGTTACGTTAAGGGGAACCCCATTTGAAAGGAAGTGCAAGCACCCTTTATCATCAATTGCAGTAACAACATGTCCGGTTTCATCCATATGGGCTTCAAATACAATTTTTTTAGAAGCACGTTTTGCTCCTTGCTTAAAAGCAATTATATTGCCCAGCCTGTCAACTTCACCAGTGCAATACGGTGATATTTTATCAAGAATATATGCTCTTACGTCGTCTTCATCACCGGAAACTCCGTTAAGCTCTGAAAGTGTTTTCAGCAACTCCAAAACGCACCCTCCTTTATATATTCTTTAATAAGACGTGCCATGCTTTCGATATCTTTTATATCTACAGTTTCAACAGGTGTATGCATGTAACGCAACGGAAGAGAAAGGCCTGATGTTAATATACCGGTATGGGTATAAGGCACTGTGTCTCCGTTTGTTCCGTCTGCGGTAAAATCTGCATTTATAATATGTTTTATTTTCTTTTTTTGCGCTAAATCAACGATTTTTCGTGTTATGCGCTTGTCATAATATGCATTCCGCTCTATAACGACACCTCCGCCAAGTTCGGCGCGAGGAACACTTGTTAAGGATTGTTTTGCAAATGTTACATCCGTAACCATGGCTTCATCAGGCATTAGATGATACGCACCCACTTTTACTCCTTGGCCACCGATTTCTTCCCTTGTGGAAAATAAAACTGCTAATGATATATCAAGATTTTTTGCGATAATATCATTTTTCAACATTTCAAGCGCAGTTAAAATTACATAAACACAGGATTTATTATCAAGAGCTCGTCCTGCCACCCGGCTGTTTAAAAGCTGCACATATTCAGGTACGAAAACAGCACGACTGCCTATACGCACATATTTTTTAACTTCATCAACAGGTAGCCCCAGGTCAATATATAAGTCATCATATTCAGGAACTTTGTCACTTTCCCCCGGTTTCATCAGATGTGGAGGAACAGAGCAAACTACCCCGGGTAGCCCGTTGACAATCACCTCTGAGGCAAGCATTGTACGCCTATCGGTACCACCTACACGGAGCACACGTAAGAAACC
>QAKR01000016.1 GCA_003343705.1 Clostridiales bacterium
AGATTGCAATACTTATTGCTAAAAAAACTTATATAAATCAGGTGATTGTTTATGAAGATTTTGGTTATCAATTCGGGTTCGTCGTCGTTAAAGTACCAACTTATCGATATGGATAACGAGAAGGTTTTGGCGAAAGGGCTTTGTGATAGAATTGGTATAGACGGTATTCTCAAGCATAATAGCGTCGGAATAGGTGAATTTAAAAATCCTTGTCCGATGAAAACACATGCAGAAGCTGCTCAGGTTGTTATTGATACTCTTACAAAAGGCGAATATGCAGTTATTAACTCTATTAGCGAAATAGGTGCGGTTGGTCATCGTATTGTTCAAGGCGGCGAATATTTTATTGAACCTTGCCTTGTAACAGACGGAGTTGTTGAAAAAATAGAAGCCTGTGATACACTTGCGCCTGTGCATGCATATCCTAATGCAGCAGGAATACGTTCATGTTCTGCCGTAATGCCGGATGTTCCTCAAGTTGTTGTTTTTGATACTGCTTTCCATCAGACAATGCCGAAATATGCTTATATGTATGGGCTTCCTATTGAATATTACGATAAATATAAAATAAGACGTTACGGTTTTCACGGAACATCTCATAAATATGTTTCTCGTCGTGCAGCTGCTTTTTTGGGCAAGCCTGTTGAAGAGCTTAAGATGGTTACACTCCATCTCGGAAACGGCTCGTCATTATGCGCAATTAAAAACGGTAAATGTGTAGATACTTCTATGGGACTTACCCCGCTTGAAGGTCCTATAATGGGAACACGCTGCGGCTCTGTTGACCCTGCGGCTGTTGCTGTCATTATAGATAAAGAAGGCATAACCGGATCAGAAATGAATAATATTATGAATAAGAAATCCGGTCTTCTCGCAATATCAGGTATTTCATCGGACTGTCGTGATATTGTAGCTGCTGCGGAAAAAGGCAACGAAAGAGCCCAGCTTGCAATTGATATGCTTGTTTACCAAATCAAAAAGCTTTTGGGCGGTTATATAGCAGGATTAGGTGGCGTTGATGCAATTGTATTTACTGCCGGACAGGGTGAAAACGGACCTGAAACAAGAGAAGCTATATGTAAAGGCCTTGAATTTCTCGGCATAAAGCTGGATCTTGAAAAAAATAAAATAAGAGGAAAAGATGCTGATATTTCAGCAGAAGACGCAACGGTTAAAACTTTGGTTATAGCAACAAACGAAGAACTTATGATAGCTCGTGAGACATTAGCTATCGTTTGTGGTGAGAAAAATTAATATTTTGCATAAAATCTATTGACACCATGAAAAAAAAATGCTATAATGAACAAAATAGAGTGAAGGGATTTAACTATAAATGGATAAAGAGATTAATTTGCGAGAGGTCCTCGAAGTCTTAAAATCAAAGCTCGCCTTAATTCTTACCGTTACAATAGTATTTGGACTTGCTGCTTATGCGTACCTTGCTACGACTACTACAAAAAAGTATGCGGCAGAAGGAAGAATTTTATGCAGTAGTTTAGCCTCAGGCACCGCAGATAGCTCGTTGGGGCAAAGTGCTATTAATGCATCGCAAATGCTTTCCAAAACCGTACTCAGTCTTATAACATCAGATGCGTTTTTACAAGAAGTTGCAAATAATCTTAAATCTACATACCCCAACGTAACATCAGTTTCAATCGGCGAAAACTTAGAAGTATCACAAATATCAGATACTTTTATTCTCAACATAAAAGCTGTATCCGAGATTCCGGAGCTTTCTGTTGCAATAGTCAATGAAATCAGTAATGTTGCCGAAAAGCTTCCTGAATTGCTTGACGGAGGAAAAGTTACAAGATTTGAAAAAGCTGAACAAGTGAAGCTTCCTACTGTTCCGGTAGATACTCGTATGGGTTTGAAATCTTTATTGGCAGCGATTATAGGTTTAGTCTTAATTGTTTTAATTGTAATAATGGTATACCTTGCAGATGATAAGATTAAGAGTCAACAAGATCTTATTAATAAATACAACGTGCCGATTGTCGGGATAATTCCGACAAGGCATGAGCGGTAGGAGGTATTGATATGAGCAAAAACAAAAAGATTTCATCTTACCGTGATTTTTCTGCAATGAATGAGGACGATCAGTTTGCATACGTTGAGTCGTTTAAAACACTGAGGACAAACTTGATGTTTGGTCTTGCACAACGTGAAGATAAACGGATTTTATTAACAAGCTCTCTTCCTTCTGAGGGTAAGACAATAACAGCTTTTAGTTTAAGCATTGCATTGGCTCAAACAGGTGTACGTGTGTTAATTGTCGATGCCGATATGCGTAGCCCTAAGATACATAGATATATTAGACAAAAGAACGACATAGGCCTTTCTGCTGTTTTAAGCGGAACATGCGAAATAAATTCTGCGGTAGTTCCGACCGAATATGAAAACCTTTGGGTTATGAAAGCTGGTCAACTCCCGCCGAATCCAGCAGAGCTTCTTGAAGGCAGATATGCAGAAAAAATGTTTTTAGAATTACAAGAAAAATTTGATTATGTAATTTATGATACTCCCCCGGTAAACCTTGTATCCGATGCTTTAAGTATAGCAAAAAAGTCAACTGCAATACTTTTTGTTGTACGTGAGGGATCTTCGACGCATGAAGAACTTAAAAAATCGTTAAGAGCTATCGAACAAGCAAATCTTGATCTAATCGGTATTGTTCTTAATGACTCGAAGATTGAAAAGAGTTCCAAGTACTATAAGCGTAAATATGGTTATGGATATGGTTATGGTTACGGCACTCGGCCCAGAAAAGAGCAAAATGATGAAGACGATGATGATACAATTAGCAAAAATGCTTCTGGCTCTTTAAAAAATGGTAAAGCAAAATAATTATATATTTTTTCGGAGGATGAACTAAAATGAAAAAGATACTTTCAGCAATTATGTTGGTAGCACTCTTAATAACTATGTCATGCGCGGCTTTTGCTGCAGGCGATGCAGGCTTAAATGCAAATGAATCAGCAATGCTCGGATGGATAAGAGCAGAGTATGAAACAGCACAACCTGGTGTCTATGTAAAACTTCCAACCGAATTCGAGGCTGCTGCTGATGCCTATTTCAGAATAGACGGAATAGATATTACAGAAGCTCAATTCGCAGCTGCAGAAACTCAGCTTAATGCACTTAAAGCTTATCTTAAAGCAAACCTTACTGTTAAAGACGGTGTTACAACACTTGAAATTAAAGATGTTTCCACAGAAGTATACGACGGTCTTTTAGCTATATACGAGAAAATGGCAGAAGCAATAGATGCATCTATAGTTATTACAAACGATCGTTATGTAACAGGTAAAATTGTAGTACAGAGCAATACTGTAAAAGATGCGATTATTACTGTCGATAAAGGTATTGAAGTTTCCTCAGGCGTTAATATGACAGTTGTTATTATTGCATCTGCTGCTGTTATAGTTGCATTGGCTGCGGTTGCATTTGTACTTACCAAAAAGAAGGAAAAGGTAAATGCGTAACTCTGTAAAAAGGGTAAATAAGTTTACAATTCGGAAAATTGTTTTTAACATATGCATGCCGATTATTTTGGCATGCATATCGTTTGTTGTGTTGTTTACTGTTATATATTCCCAAATAGGTAATCCCGGACGTTATATTGAAATTCTTAGCCTTACAACAAAAAGCTCTGAACAATTGGATTTATTAACGTTAAAAGATATTTATGAAGGGGATAAAGAACCCGAAACAGAGGTCCCTATTGTTATCCCCGGTGGTCCAGGTTCAACGGACGTGAATACCCCTGGTGGAAACGGTGATACCGGAGGCAACTCCGGCACCGGTAATAATATTGGGAATTCGGGGGATAATTCATCCGATGATAATGATCCTACTCCGCCGCCTTCCTCAGATATTGTTTTTCCTACGTATAACACTCGATACGGTGTATTTGAAGTTCCGAAATATAATATGAAGCAAGATCTATATTTCGGGGCAAGTTATGCTGCTATTGAAAAAGGTGTGGGACAGGCGATGGGTAGCTATCTCCCCGGATTTGGCGGTACTACAATTGTATGTACCCATAACAGCCGTGTAAGACAGTTTGAATCATCAAAGCCGCTTACACCTGGAGATGAAATAATAATAAGAACAAATTACGGTGTTTATAAATATTTAGTTGAAAACATAAGTGTTGTGTCTGCTTCAAATCTCATTGTATATACTCCAGTCTCTAAAAATAATAATGACCTAATATTTTATACTTGTTATCCGTTACACACACCCTCTGGTGCAACACAGCGAATGGTAATTACCGCAAAACTAGTATCGGGGAATATGCTTGACGTATGAAAATATATTTTAAAAATTTATTAATTATTATAATCCTTGTTGTTGTAACCTTATCTTTATTCTTTCTTGCAGGATTTGCCGGGGTAGCCGGTACAGTGAAAAATCCTCAATTCTATAAAACAACAGCTCTAAAAGCAGAAGTATCTTCCGGATATATAACAGAAGTTTATGAAAAAACACAACAAGATATTATTTTTAAAGGTACTTTAAGCGGCCTTGATAAAAGCGTCTTTGAAAATCTTTTAACGCCAGATCTAACAAAAACACTTATTTTCGAACGCATTGATAATATCCTCTATGGAAATGAAATGTCTACGCTTGAAACGATAAAAGAAGAAATACGACAAAAAGCCGAAGAACAATTCCCTGATGTTGATGAAAAATCATTGGATGAATTTATTGATTTTATAGGCGGAGTTGTTGAATCTGACGTGGAAATAAATTTTTTCTCTGAAGTTTATCCAACAATAGACTCAGTTTTATCGATTTTTTCTTTATATGTTTTATCTATTTTACCTGTTGTAATAATCGGCCTTTTCATTGCTTTATGGTTTTTAATAAATGAATCTAAAAAGAATAAACTTAAATGGATGTCTTATCCGATAGCCGCATCCGGATTGATGTTTGTTTTTATATCAATTTTAACATTCTTACTTAATGATGCAGCTGTATTCAATTTCAGCACACAGGATTTAAGAATGTATTTATCATCTGCAAAAATATATTTTGCGCAATTGTTTTTAATAATAGGTTTTTGTTTGCTATTCATTGTTTTGGCAGGCTACATTGCGCTGATATTATATAAAAAACTTAAAGGGAGAAAAACATGAAAATACTCGTAATAAACTCAGGAAGCTCCTCACTTAAATATCAACTTATAGACATGGCAAATGATCATGTTATTGCCAAAGGTATTTGTGAGAAAATAGGAATTGGCGGTTTTCACAAACATTTCAGTGCAGGTAAAGGTGAATTTAAAACTGAAATGGAAATAAAAACTCATTCCGATGCTGCTCAAATTGTTATTGATACGCTAACAAAAGGCGATTATGCCGTAATTTCTTCAATAGATGAAATCAGTGCTGTAGGACATCGTATTGTTCAGGGCGGTGACTTATTCTCCGGCCCGGAACTTGTAACAGAAGAAGTTATCGAAAAAATAGAAGGGCTTCAAATTCTTGCTCCGCTTCACGCATACCCTAATGCAGCCGGTATACGTTCTTGCAAAGCTGTTATGCCTGAAATTCCGCAAGTTGTTGTTTTTGATACTGCATTTCATCAAACAATGCCTAAATATGCATATATGTACGGATTACCCATGGAGTATTATGAAAAATATAGAATTCGTAGATATGGTTTTCATGGTACATCTCATAAATATATTTCGCAAAAAGCTGCCGAATGGTTGGGTAAAGACATAAAAGACCTACGTTTGGTAACACTTCACTTAGGCAACGGTTCTTCTCTTTGTGCAATTAAAAACGGTGAATGTATTGACACATCTATGGGGCTTACCCCGCTTGAAGGTCCGATGATGGGTACTCGCTGTGGTTCTATTGACCCTGCAGCTGTTGCAGTTATTATGGAAAAAGAAGGTCTTACAGGCTCTGAAATGAATGATATCATGAATAAAAAATCAGGTATTATGGCTATTTCCGGAGTTTCAAGCGATTTTAGAGATGTTAATGATGCTGCAGATGCAGGGAATGAAAATGCTGCGTTGGCACTTCATATGTTTGCTTATCAGTGTAAGAAAATATTGGCAGGTTATGTTGCTGCAATGGGCGGTGTTGATGCTATAGTATTCACTGCCGGTGTTGGCGAAAATAGGCCGGAAACACGTCAATATATTACAGACGGTCTCGAATTTTTAGGTATAAAAATAGACTTAGATAAGAATAATGTAATGGGTAAGGATGTCGATATAACTGCAGAGGGTGCCACAGTTAAAACACTTATATTGACAACTAACGAAGAGCTTATGATTGCAAAGGAAACGCTTGAACTTATAAAAAAATAGTTTTAAATGGTTCTTAAATAACTAAGCTTAAAATAAATTTAAGAAAGACTGTGAAAGTAATGAAGATTCTTTTAGTTAACGATCAGTTTTTCGCTGCAAACAACGGTATGACTATTTCTGCGCAGAGATTTGCGCGGGTTCTTGAAAACCACGGTAATGAAGTGCGCGTGGTTAGTTATGGTACGCCTGCAACAGTAAAAGAACCTGAAAAAGCATATTTAATGGATAAATTTACTGTTTACGGGTTTGACTGGCTTATATCCTCACAGGGGATGACGTTTGCGAAAGCTGATGACGCTGTTTTAATAGATGCTATAACTTGGGCTGATGTAGTTCACTTTCTTACACCATTTGCTCTTTCTCATCATGGTATCGAGATTGCCAAGAATTTACACGTCCCGTTTACAGCTGCTTTTCATGTCCAGCCGGAAAATATAACATCGTCAATTAAATTAGGTAAGGTCGGTTTTATCAACGATCTTATATACCGATGGTTTAATCACTATATCTATAAATATTGCGGCCATATTCATTGTCCCAGTAAATTTATTGCAGGAGAGCTTCAAAAGCGAAATTATAAAGGAAAGCTTCATGTTATATCAAACGGTATTGATCCTGATTTTATAGGGAAACGTAATATTGAAAAATCTATTGGGTTGAAAGATAAGTTTGTAATACTTATGGTAGGACGTCTTTCTGTTGAAAAACGTCAAGATGTTCTTATAGATGCTGTTAAAAAATCAAGATATGCTGATAAAATTCAACTTATTCTTGCCGGAAACGGGCCTCGGAAAACTGATTTAATAAATCGATCCGAAGGCCTTAAGAACCCGATTATTATAAATTTTTATAATAAAAATGATCTTTTAAATATTATTGCACAAAGTGATCTTTATGTCCATGCATCAGATATGGAAATTGAGGCTATGAGTTGTATGGAAGCGTTTGCAGGAGGATTGGTTCCTATAATTGCAAACAGTAAAAAATCTGCAACCCCTCAATTTGCTCTCGATGATCGCAGCCTTTTTAATGCAGGGGATAGTAGTGATTTAGCACAAAAAATAGATTATTGGTATGAAAATGATTCAGAACGCTGTGTTATGGGGCGTGAATATGTCAAGCTCGGTCAAAAATACGATCTTGATTCTTGTGTGTTAGCAGCCGAAAAAATGTTTTTTGAAGCTATAAATGACAGTAAAAACGTTGCCCAAGCTGAAAATGAGATGAGTGAACAATGGGCGTAGAAAAATCTGATAACAGTTCAGACATTAATGTATTTATTAAGATTTTAAGTATAATAGGCACTATAATCCTTGAAAACGGAGGTGAAACCTCTCGTGCAGAGGAGGCTGTGTCTCGTATTTGTCATGGGTATAATAAGAATGTAGAAGTTCTTGTTATACCTACAGGAGTTTTTATATCTGTAACAGAAGACGATGTTACTTATAATACTCTAATTAAACGTGTAAAAAAAAGAACAATTAACCTTGAAAAGTTAGACCGTGTAAACACATTGTCACGTGAATTGAGTGAACGTCGCATTACATTAGAAGAGGCGATGGCTCAATGTTGTATGATTTCTAATAGTAAGAAAAAGAAATATAATCGTTGGCTTATTCCTGTTTATACAGGTCTATCATCAGGTCTTTTTTCTTTACTGTTTAACGGAATGTGGTTTGATTTTATTATTGCTTTTATAAGTGGCTTTATAGTTCAGTTTATTGCAATGAGCTTTCGTCAAACCGATGTTTTCCATTTTTTGATGAGCCTGATAGGCGGAGTTGTGTGTGCTGTGACTGCTGTTCTGTCTGTTAACCTATTCGGTTTAGGCAGCGTTAACATAATAATCATAAGCTCAATAATGCCTCTTTTACCAGGTCTTGCAATGATAAAATCAATTCGAGACACTATGACAGGTGATCTGGTCAGCGGCACAGCCCGTCTTGCCGAGGTTGTAATAGTGGCAGTGTCATTAGCTGTCGGTGCCGGTGTTGTTTTGAGTGTTGCAAAGCTTCTCGGAGGTGTAATATGACGTTGTTTTTACATTTTATTTATTCCTTCGGTGCAATATTTTTCTTTGCCTTGGTCATGATAACTCCTAAAAAAGCGGTTTTACCTGATGCTTTAATCGGCGCTTTGGGATATCTGATATATGAGTGTATTTTTAATTTTACAGGTCATGAAATATTCGGTTATTTTTGTGGTACGGTATTCATTGCTTCTGCCGGTGAAATATTAGCAAGAGCGTTAAAAATGCCTTCTATTATTTTTGTATTTCCGGCAGTAATTCCTCTTGTTCCCGGGGTTGGGTTATATAAGACAATGCTTACTTTAGTTGAAAACCGCCCCCAGGATTTTATGCAAGAAGGCGTCAATACGTTATTCATTGCAGGGACAATGGCCATTTCTGTTGCGCTTGTTAATGTTATTATCAGAAATATTCCGCATCGAAAAATAAAAAAGAAAACAAATTAATAAGTTTAAAAATGGGAAACTATCTTAAAATCGATAGTTTCCCATTATAAATATCAGTTATTCTTTAATCCATTTGCGGAATTCGAAGGTTGTGTTACCTACGAAATATTTTATAAAATCAGCTGTAAATATTTTTGAAGGCCCTGTATTGTTTTCTGTATGCCATTTACCTTGACGTACGATAAACTCATGTATCTTATCTGCGGGAAAATCATATATCTCAGGATATTTTTCAACAGGGAAATCCTCCATATCTTTCCAAAGCTTAGGATTCCAGGGATATATATGATAAAAATAGTTCCCCACAACACCTATTTCTTTACGATATTTCTGAAATTCAAAAACATCATCTTTATAAAAATGTTTTCTAAATCTGGTACAAGTCTCTTCATCCCATTTAAGGTCTGCGTATAAATGAAGTAATATTGCATATTGATATGGGTCTGCAAGATCAAGTTTCTCTTTGAGCTCATGTAAAGCTTCTAACCTGTCTTTTCTGTCACGGAAATGGTGGTGATCTTTAAATCCACGTTCTTCGATACAGTCGGGAGCTAAGCAGCCTATATAAAAAAGTGTTGAAGCGTTGGCGTCAATTTCCTTACCTGTTAAAAGATGTATCATTGATGATGGCATTTTATATTTAAACTCCTTAATTAGTATTTTATTCTAATA
Source organism: Clostridiales bacterium (assembly GCA_003343705.1). Classification (GTDB taxonomy): domain Bacteria; phylum Bacillota; class Clostridia; order Oscillospirales; family UBA644; genus QAKR01. Next base: position 9,482 of record QAKR01000016.1, read on the forward strand.
TTTCAGCTATTGAGAATTTTAAAAAAGCTATTATAGAATTTCTCAACGTCTACTTTATCTGTTATACGATGTGTTCCTTGCCCAGGTGTAAAAGTTGTGCAGTATGTTTGCATATTCATTTTTATAGTTCCGCATTGATATGTGCAGATACTTTCATCAAAAACAAGGGCAGTTGCAAGCGGGTCATGAAAATATATTCTATCAGATATGTCATTAAACCAGTCCTCAGCAAATTGCTTAATTATGGGCGCATTTGTAACCTTCTCAGCCATTTGTTCACGAAACAATGAAAAAGAAAGAGTTACATCAAGCCCTGCTGCAACTAGTTTTTTAACATCAGCTGAAAATACGGTCTCTGCTGCGTGAGGGTCAAATTTTATATTCCATTCAAGCTGTTCTTCTCCTAAAAACTTTCCTCCCATTATATATAGGTCTTTAAGTAACGGTGCTGTGTGCGGATATTTAGTAAAGAGATCTGCAATATTAGTTAAAGGTCCTACTGCTAAAAGAGTAATTTGCCCGGGATTTTGTTCTATAGTATCTCGTAAAAATTCTGTGGCTTGATTTGGAAAATTTGTATCATAAGGCCATTTTGCAAGGCGTTCGCTTTCTTGAGGGAATTCGGCTTCACGTATGTTCATAACAGATTTTTCAAGGCCTGTGTATATCGGTATATTTTTATTTTCATGTTTGCATATCATGGAACAAAGCCTTGCTCGCAGCCCTACGTCTCCGGAGACTGTTGTTATACCTAATAGTTCGCATTCAGGATTTTTAAGAAGATATGTTAGTGTAAGAGCGTCGTCTATGTCGCAACCGATGTCTGTGTCCAATAAAATCTTTTTCATTCTTTGTTCTCCTCTTGATATGCTTGCTGGACTGCAAAAGCGAGCTGATCGGCACAAGATGTATCTTTAAACCCGCATTTTATTCCGCCGCATTTTTGAATTACCTGTTCAACCGTTAATCCTTCTACTAGACGGGGTATTGCCTGAAGGTTACCGCTACATCCTCCTGTATAGATAACATTCTTGACAATATCCTTATCGAGGTCAAATTCTATCTTGGTAGAACAAGTCCCCTTTGTTATATAAATATGTTTCAAATTTTAGCATCTCCAATAGAAATTATTTATATAATTATAGCATAATACTGTATAAAAATCAAGTTGACATTTTGAAAAATAAATGATATAATATGCATAGAGTTTTGCTTTAAGTTATTAGAACGCAACACATACTTTTTTAGGAAGTTTATTTAATAAACAAATAATTATGAGTAATAATAATATAAAATTTAAGGAGTGATTTTTATGGCATTTGCTTTTGATGAAGAGATGAAAAAGGTATTTTACGCCGGAGTCGGTGCAATGGCTCTTACAGGTGAAAAAGCTAAAGCTCTTGTTGATATCCTTGTGGAAAAAGGTCAAATAACAGTTGAACAAGGCAAGGTTATGAACGAAGAGCTTAAGCATAAGATTAAAGATAAAGTCAAAGAAAATGTTACGGTTGTAGAAAAAGTATCTACATCGGATTTTATTGAAAACCTTGAGAATCTTACTCCTGATGAGCTTGCTGCGTTAAAGGAAAAACTTTCTCATATTGAAAACAATGACTCGGAAAAATAAAATATCCGGCGCAACGCGCTTTTCACAGATACTCTCAATTTTACGGAAATATAAAGTTGAGAGAGGGGTTTCGCCGCAAAAATTACGACAGGTCATAGAAGAACTCGGCCCAACATATATAAAACTTGGGCAGATAATGTCTATGCGTCCCGATATGCTGGATGTAGAATATTGTGAAGAGCTTACAAAATTACGTACTGATGTTTTGCCAATGAACATTGATGAAGTTTATGATGTAATTGAATCCTCTCTTGGTAAAAGCATGAAAGAGGTTTTTTCATATTTTGACGAAAAACCTATAGGGTCAGCTTCTATTGCTCAAGCTCATCGTGCAACATTACGTAAAGATAAACGTGATGTTGTTGTGAAAGTTCAACGTAAAGGCATATACGCCATAATGTCTGAAGATGTTGCCCTATTGCAAAGAGCAGCGGGGTTTGTTGGTTATATTGGTAAAACAAGTGATGTTCTTGATTTTAAACAGATTTTACAAGAATTGTGGAATGCAGCTAAGGAAGAGCTTGATTTCACCCTTGAAGCCAAAAATATCCGTGAATTTCGGGAAAACAACAAATCATATAAATTTATTACCGCTCCGGAAGTGTATGATGAATATACTACCGGAAGCGTTTTAGTAATGGAAAATATCGGTGGGTATGATATAAACGAAGTTAAACAGCTTGAAGCAAATGGATATGATATGCATGAAATAGCTTATAAGCTTGCCGATAATTATATGAAACAGGTAATGGAAGACGGATTTTTTCATGCTGATCCTCATCCGGGAAATATTAAAATTTGTAACGGGAAAATTGCATGGATAGATTTCGGTATGATGGGCAGAATTTCCGAACGTGATCGCAAATTGATAATTGCGGCACTTGAAGGCATGGTACATGGTGATGTTGCTACAGTAAAGGAAGCTGTTTTAACTTTAGGATCTCCGTCTGCTCCTATAAATCATACGAATTTGTATGCAGATCTTGATGTTATCATATCACGTTATTCTACTCAAGATCTCGGAAATATAAATATGGAAAAAGCTCTTATGGATGTAATGAAGGTTGCAAAAGCGCATAAAATTGCTATTCCTTCAGGGGTTACACTTCTTGGACGAGGGCTTGCAACAATTGAAGGCTTGATGGCTGATATTTGCCCTGATGTTAATGTGTTGGAGCTTATTATCAGTTATATGTCACGGACTATGCTGAATCGCATAGAATGGAAAAAGGAGGCAGCAACCGGTGCCTATTCACTTTTAGAATCTATGCGTAAGACACTTTCTCTGCCGTCTCTTGTTTCCAGTATACTTAAGTCTGCAATGAAAGGGCAAATTAAAACAAATACCGAAATATCTGTCTCCCCCGAAATAAGACGTACAGCTGATAGACTTATTACAAAACTTTCTCTTGCATTTATTTCATCCGCTCTTTTAATCGGTTCAGGTATAATTGCAGCAACAGATATAAATCCTAAAGTATGGGATATGCCGATTGTTTCAGTTATAGGAATGTCGCTGGCAATTATACTGATTATATTTATTGTAATAGATTATTTTATTCATAGGAGTAAATAAATGAAGCGTATATTAGCCTTTATGCTAACGGTGTTGTTCTTATCATCATTATCTATTTACATATGTGCCAATAGTGTTATAGAGGATAATGTTAAGCCGGTCGATTTCGGAAGTTTTTCAGGAAATTCCGATTACGGCGGCTCAAGCGGTGGTTCAAGCGGAGGAAGCGATTACGGAAGTTCAGATACATATTATTCAGGCGGCGGATCCGGTTCTTTTACGTTCGGAGACGTTTTTTGGGGCATTTTCGTTATCGGAGTTGTTCTTGTTATTGTTTTTCTTTCAGCTAAACGTAAAGCAAATATGAACAATTCGGTGAATTCAGGTGCACAGCCAACTTCGCCAACACTTTTAAAGCCGGTTTCCGAATATTTATCTATCGATCCCAAATTCTCTTCGGAAGAATTTTGCCAAAAACTCTCAAACATTTATGTTCAGTTGCAAAACGGGTGGCAACATAAAGACATTAGCGAGGTTCGTGTATTTTTGTCTGATGAATTGTACAATCAGGCTAACAGGCAGCTTGAGAGTATGCGCCAAAACAATCAAACAAATCATGTTGATAATATAGCGGTTTTGTCTGTTGATATTTCAGGCTTTATGCAAAACGATAAAAATGATGTTTTAGTTGCACGATTAAAAACACGAATTGTAGACTATACAACAGACGACAATACAGGCAATGTTATTAGCGGCAGTAATACTGCTGAAAAGTTTATGGAATATGAATGGACACTTATTCGTACAAAAGGGCATATAACAGCTGAGTCTGATTCTGATTTTAAAAAGACAAACTGCCCATCCTGCGGCGCTCCCATGGAAGTAAACTATTCGGCAAAATGCGAATACTGCGGTTCTGTTCTGAACAATGGCGATTACGATTGGGTTATCTCTTCAATTAAAGGTATTTCTCAACAAACTGCATAATAAGTTAATTTAATTTTGTTAAAGGATGAGTCTGCCATTGTTTTAGCAGACTCATCAAAATATTGAAAAGTTTTAAATTTACGTATAAAATTAAGCTTAATTAAGGTATAATAAAAAAGATTGATTAATGATATTTGTAAAAATATACAATAATTCATAATTATGTTACTATATTATTGTACATCATTGATATTGAAAAAAATGCATTTTCTGTTATAATATCATTAGCACTCTAAGATGAAGAGTGCTAATATTGAAAATTTTTTACAGGAGGAATATATAATGAAAATTTCACCTTTGGCTGACAGAGTTGTTGTAAAACTCGTCGAAGCAGAAGAAACTACAAAGAGTGGTATAATTCTTGCCGGTGCGGCAAAAGAGAAGCCGCAGTATGCCGAGATAGTTGCGGTAGGTCCGGGCGGACTTGTTGACGGAAATGAAGTTAAAATGTACGTCAAAGTCGGGCAAAAGGTTATTACAAGCAAATATTCCGGCACTGAAGTTAAAATAGACGGCGATGAATACACAATTGTTAAGCAGGATGATATTCTTGCTATAGTAGAATAAGGAGTGACAACGATGGCTAAAGAAATTATATACGGCGAAGACGCACGTAAAGCTCTTCAAAGCGGTATTGATCAACTTGCAGATACAGTAAAAATAACACTCGGCCCCAAAGGCAGAAACGTTGTATTAGATAAGAAGTTCGGATCACCGCTGATAACAAACGACGGTGTTACAATTGCAAAAGAAATTGAACTTGACAACGCTTTTGAAAATATGGGTGCACAGCTTGTTAAAGAAGTTGCAACTAAAACTAACGATGTAGCCGGCGACGGTACAACAACTGCTACCTTACTTGCACAGGCTCTTGTTCGCGAAGGTATGAAAAACGTTGCTGCAGGGGCAAACCCCATGGTTCTTAAAAAAGGCATTAAAGCGGCTGTGAATACAGCAGTAAATGAGCTTAAAGAAAATTCAAAACCGGTTAAAGGCTCTGATGATATAGCACGTGTTGCAACTGTTTCTGCCGGTGATGAATTTATCGGTAAACTTATTTCCGAAGCAATGGAAAAAGTTACTGCTGACGGCGTTATTACAATTGAAGAAAGCAAAACAGCTGAAACGTATTCAGACGTGGTTGAAGGTATGATGTTTGACAGAGGTTATATCACACCTTACATGGTAACTGATACCGATAAAATGGAAGCAGTTATTGATGATGCATACATTCTTATCACAGATAAGAAAATAAGCAACATTCAGGAAATTCTTCCCCTTCTTGAGCAAATTGTACAAAGCGGCAAAAAACTTGTAATTATTGCTGAAGACGTTGAGGGTGAAGCACTTTCTACACTTATTGTCAACAGACTCAGAGGTACTTTCACATGTGTTGCTGTTAAAGCCCCTGGATTTGGTGACAGACGTAAAGAAATGCTTCGTGATATAGCAGTTTTAACCGGCGGCCAGGTAATAAGCGAGGAAATAGGTCTTGAACTTAAAACAGCAACTGTAGATATGCTCGGTAGAGCAGGCCAGGTTAAAGTGCAAAAAGAAAATACAATTATCGTTAACGGAATGGGCGATAAAACTGCTATTCAAGACAGAATTAAAGAAATCAGAGCAGCAATTGAAAATACAACATCCGATTTCGATAAAGAAAAACTTCAGGAGCGTCTTGCAAAACTTTCCGGTGGCGTAGCAGTTATTAAAGTTGGTGCTGCAACCGAAACAGAAATGAAAGAAAAGAAGCTCAGAATTGAAGATGCTCTTTCCGCAACAAAAGCGGCTGTTGAAGAAGGTATAGTTGCAGGCGGCGGAACAGCTCTTATAAACGCAATAGAAAATGTAAGCAAATTTGCAGAAACTCTTGAAGGCGACGAAAAGACAGGTGCAAGAATTGTTGTTAAAGCCCTTGAAGCTCCCGTTATGCAGATTGCCACAAATGCAGGCCTTGAAGGTGCTGTAATAATTGATAAAATTAAAGCTGGCAAAAAGAATGTTGGTTTTGATGCATACAACGAAACATATGTTGATATGTTTAAAGCGGGTATTGTTGACCCTGTTAAAGTTACACGTTCTGCACTTGAAAATGCAGCAAGTGTTGCCGCTATGGTATTAACAACCGAAAGCCTTGTTGCAGACAAAAAAGACCCTGCTGCAAACGCAGCAGCCGCAGCAGCTGCAGCAAACCCGGCAATGGGCGGAATGTATTAAAGATTAGTAAAAAACAAAACGGAGTGCTGTAACAGCACTCCGTCTTTTTTATATAATAGATTATAATAAAAACAAGGCCTCAAAAGAGGCCTTGTTTTCGTAGTTGTTCGCGTCAGTCACCAACGGTAATCCCATCTGTACTCCTGCTTTTTTTGAAAAGAAGGGAAATGCACCAAATGCCTGAAAGGGCTACAAGTGTATAAACTATTCTTGCCCAGACTGACATGCTCCCTAATGCCCAAGCAACAATGTCAAATGAAAAAATACCGATACTGCCCCAGTTAATGGCGCCGATAATTACAAGTGCCAGCGCGATTCTGTCCAAAACAGCCATTTAAAATACCCTCATTCGTCGAATAAGATTCAGGAATGTAATTATCATTCCACCCTTATTATAACCGTTTTTAAATTCTTTATTCAATTTAAAAAATATCAATTGTTTGTTTTTCTTTATATGATTTTAAAATAGCATCGATAATTTTGCAACATTCGGTTCCATCGTTTAACGTGGGAAAATCAATACCGGCAGAGAGGAAATCATGAAAAAGCAATGTAAAACTGTCTGATTGAACAAATTCACGCTGCCAGTTATAATCATAAGGTAATATTTCTTTTGAACTAATACGTTTATATTGCCCTGATTCAGAAAATTTACCCGGTATGTAGATTAATAAATCATTTACATTTACTTTTTACCATAAAAAAGCAAAATAATTTTGCTTGCACAAAATTATTTTGCTTATGTTTTTCTAGAGAGTTAATTTAATTATTTAAAGAATAATACAGATTAATCCTCCGCTGCCTTCATTTATAATTTTTTCTAGTGTTTGTTGGACTTTTTCACGGGCTTCAGGCGGCATTTTATTCAATTTTGTATGAAGTCCTTCATTAACAAGCTCGTGTAAAGATTTTCCGAAAATATTGCTGTCCCATATTTTTTTAGGATCTTCTTCAAATTCGGTAAGTAAAAATCGAACAAGCTCTTCTGATTGTTTTTCGCTGCCTACAACCGGTGATACCTCTGTTTCAATATCTGCTTTTATAATATGATATGACGGAGCTGATGCTTTAAGTTTAACTCCGAAACGAGTACCTTGTTTTACAATCTGAGGCTCTTCCAAGGAAAGTTCGTCAATCGACGGAGTTACAATTCCGTATCCGCGTTCATCGGCTTCTGTCATTGCTTCGGCGAATTTATCATAACCTTGTTTTGCGGCAGAAAGTGAAGAAATTGTTTGCATGAGATCACCGTCGTTATCTATTGTAAGGCCGGTCAATTCACTCATAACTTTATAGAACAGCTCAGGAATGAGGGAAATGTCCATATGAACAGTTCCTGTGCCAAGATCAACCCCGGAAATTTTTGTATCATTAATATTTTCATTGTTTGAAATATATCCGACGGCTTCGTATATATCCCGAATTCGGTTGAGATTTTCAGTAGATGAAACAATATCATCCATTAGTGAACGACGGAGCCAGTGTTCCGAAGAAAGTCCTGTAACCCACATCGGCATATTCATTCTGATTTCTTTTATGGGGAATTCAAAAAGAACATTTTCAAGAATGTTTTTAATGGTATTTTCATCGATTTTTAAGCAATCTACTGTAATTGCAGAAACACCATGTTTACGTGCGATTTCTTCACGAACGTTCTTTGCCTGTTCACCGTTTGGGGCAACTGTGTTTATTACTACTACAAAAGGTTTATTTATTTCTTTCAATTCGTTAATAACACGGTCTTCTGCTTCAATAAAGTCTTCGCGGGGGATTTCCCCGATTGAACCGTCTGTTGTTACAACAAGCCCGATTGTTGAATGTTCCGAAATAACTTTTTGAGTGCCTACTTCTGCTGCCATATTAAACGGGACTTCCTCGTCAAACCAAGGGGTCATAACCATTCGAGGATAATCGTTTTCTATATAGCCTAACGCCGAAGGTACAATATAACCTACGCAGTCTATAAGCCTTACCCGTAGATTTACGTTATTGGCAACAGCGATTTCTACTGCTTCATTTGGAATGAATTTGGGTTCTGTAGTCATTATTGTTTTGCCTGCGGCAGACTGAGGCAGTTCATCTTGTGCCCTGTCTTTTTTATGCGAGCCTGCAATGTTTGGAATAACCAACGTTTCCATGAATTTTTTAATAAACGTTGATTTCCCGGTTCTGACAGGGCCGACTACTCCTATATAAATATCCCCGTCAGTGCGTGCCCGAATATCGTCATAAATGTCTTTTTGCATAAACTAATCCTCCTTGATTTCCTGTTTGCTACAATATATTTATATCGGACGGGTTTTATGACTAAAAAATTGTCTGTTGTTTAAAAAAATCAGTCTACATATTAAATATTTTAAATGTGAAATTTTAATGAAGCTATTGACTTTTCACAAAATGTGATATATAATTAAAATGTGATAATTAATGTGAGAGGGTGGACGCTTTGGGATTTTCAGAAAATCTTAGGGTTTTACGTAAAAATAAGGGTTTTACTCAAAAGGATTTAAGTGATAAAATTGGAGTGGCACTAAGTACTGTTGCCATGTGGGAGACCGGTTCACGTCGCCCGGGGTACAAAACTGCACAACGCGTGGCAGACACTCTTGATGTTTCTATTGATAAACTCTTACAAGATGAAGCATTAAGTGGGGGAGAATATCTTTCCGAAAATGAACTTTATTCTCGGATTACGCCAAAAACGCGTAATGCTAACCACGATTTACTTGAAATACGTGAGGTTTTGAGAACTCGCCCTGAAATGAAAATGCTTTTTTCAGTTTCAAAGGGTGCGACAAAATCTGATATAGAACGTGCGGTTGCTATTATTGAGGCGTTGAAAAAGGACAGAGGATAAATGAACATTATGGAAGATGTTGTCGTCCGTTATATTAATCTGCCTATGACTGTTAGAGGAATAACGGTTGTTGACGAGGACGGTAATTATAATGTATATATTAACTCAAAGTTGTCATCTGACAGGCAGCGTCTTGCATTAGAACATGAAATGACTCATGTGCAACGGGGTGACTTTGAGAGTTTCGATGATATTTCGGATATTGAAGATATTGATTAGATATTCATATGTTGAAATATGAAAAAAAAGATGTTGAAAAATTCAAAATGGTTGTTAAATATTGAATTAAGTCGCTAAAAATAAAATATTTCACAATGCTTCCTGCATATTTTGGTTTTTACCTATTGACAGGAGGCGTTTTTTTTGTTATAATTTATTTCATAATATTAAAAAGTTAAATTATAAGGCATTGTTTCATATAATTGCTTGTAGCGTAAAGTATAAAATTGATTAAACCTAATGTTAAACGATATATGAAACAATGAAAAGAGGAATGTAGTATGCTTGAACTGAATAAAAAAAGTAATGTTCTTGAAGAAGAAACATATCGTTACACAATTCAAGATGTTGAAGAACCTAATTTATATAGGGATATGTATCCATATACGGAAATACCGCGAACAGCTTTTAACCATCGCCGTGTTCCTATGAATATGCCGGAAAATATATGGATAACCGATACGACATTCAGGGATGGGCAACAATCGCGTTCACCATATACCGTGGAGCAAATTGTAGATATTTATAAAATGCTTTCTCGTCTTGGCGGACCTAACGGTATAATACGACAGACCGAATTTTTTGTATATAGTGAAAAAGACAGGCAAGCGCTTTATAAATGCCGCGAACTTGGTCTTGAATTTCCCGAAATAACTACATGGATACGTGCAAGTAAAAAAGACTTTCAACTTGTTAAAGATCTGGAGCTTCGTGAAACAGGTATACTTGTAAGCTGCTCTGATTATCATATATTCAATAAGCTTAAAATGACACGAAAGCAAGCAATGGATCATTATCTTTCTGTTGCAGCTGATGCAATGGAATTGGGGATAAGCCCCCGCTGTCATTTTGAAGATATAACTCGTGCTGATTTTTACGGGTTTGTGGTTCCGTTTGTTAACGCCTTAATGGATATGTCTGCTGAAAGCGGTATCCCTATAAAAATACGTGCATGCGATACAATGGGTTACGGTGTTCCTTATTCCGAGGCATCTCCGCCGCGTTCTGTTCCCGGCTTGATATACGGTCTTCAGCATCACTCTGCCGTTCCCTCCGAATGGCTTGAGTGGCATGGCCATAATGATTTCTATAAGGGTGTTGCAAACGCTGCAACTGCTTGGCTTTTCGGTGCATCTGCCGTTAACTGTTCTCTTTTCGGCATAGGCGAAAGAACCGGTAATGTTCCTCTTGAAGCCATGATAATAGAATACATATCATTGAGAGGTTCGCATAATGGTATAGACACCACTGTTATAACCGAGCTTGCGGATTATTATAAAAATGTTATAGGATATGAAATTCCGCCTATGACTCCGTTTGTTGGTGAAAGCTTCAATGTAACTCGTGCTGGTATTCATGCTGACGGGCTTTTAAAAGATGAGGAAATATATAATATTTTTGACACGTCAAAAATATTAAACAAACCTGCAAATGTTGCAGTTAGTAATGTTTCAGGCCTTGCAGGTATAGCATTTTGGATAAATAATTATTTTAATCTGAAAGATGATTGTAAAATTGATAAAAAAGACGAAATGGTTGATAAAATCAAAGTGTGGATTGATAAAGAATATGAGAACGGACGCCAGACAATTATTTCCGATAACGAACTTTTAACTTTGATAAAAGAATATAAACCTTCACTTTTTGAAAAAAGATAATTATATCGGTTAAAAACGTAAAATTTTATAAAAAAGGGCTTTTGCTATTGCAAAATCCCTTTTTTTATGTTACAATAAAATATAATATTATATATTAAAATATTGAGGTTTTTAATGAAATCAACAATGCAAACAACGCTGTATTTATTTTTACGGATTGTTCTGGTCTGTATTCTTGCAGCCATGAGTATCCCTATAACAAGCTTTGCCACGGATATTACTATCCCGATTTTGGCAGTATTTTATTTCTTGATGATAATGTACTTTTTTATCTTTACTGCATGGACTGTTGGTGGAAAAGATGTAATTGCAAACAACCGTACAAAGCAAAAACCGTTTATGGCAAAAGGCTTTGTTGCAGCAGGAATTGTTGCAGTGTTTTTGGCTATTGTGTTTTTCATGCCAAACGTTATTTCATCAACAATGGGCTCTTCAAATTCAATATTTCTTATTTTTTATTTTTTAAAACTGGGCTTTACAATGTTTTCCGCATACCCGTTGGTGTGGACACATTCGCTGGTTTCAGGAATATCAATGTCCAGTGATGAGGTTATGGGCGACACGTTCTCATCTGTCGCCGCAACAATTGTATATTTTGCCATTATTGTCTGCTGTGTAATAGGTGCCGGTGTAGGTTATATAGTAGGGTACAAGCAGATTAAAATAATTCAGCCTTGGCTGGATAAATGGAAACGTGAGTAGTAAACGTAGGAGGTAGTAAAATGTTTTTCCAAAAAGACATCGAAACGATGAAAAGAAAGGACATAGAAGCATTACAGCTTGAACGGTTAAAATATACCGTTAAGTATTGTTATGATAACGTGCCCTTTTATCGTAAGCGCCTCACTGAGGCGGGGGTATTACCAGAAAAAATAAAAACCCTAAAGGATATTCAGTATATCCCTTACACAACAAAAACCGATATTAGAGACAATTACCCGTATGGGTTGTTCGCCGTACCTCTTGATAAAATTGTAAGAATACATGCTTCAAGCGGTACTACAGGTAAACCTACCGTTGTAGGGTACACAAAAAATGATTTGGATATGTGGTCAAACTCTGTTGCCCGTATAGGAGCTTCTGTAGGCGTACATAGCGGAGATATTGCACAGATTTCATTCGGTTACGGCCTTTTTACAGGTGCGTTAGGCCTTCACTGCGGCCTTGAAAAGCTTGGTGTTGCAATAGTCCCTATTTCAAGCGGAAACACTGACAAACAGCTTATGGTTATGCAGGATTTCCGTACAAGTGTTCTTATAGCAACTCCGTCTTATGCGCTTTATCTTGCTGAGCAGCTTCGCGAAAAAGGTATTGACCCGAAAAGCCTTTCGCTACGTGTGGGTATGTTTGGTTCAGAGCCGTCAACGCTTAAAATGCGAGATGAGATAGAATCAAGTCTGGGTGTTTTTGCAACAGATAATTATGGCCTTTCCGAGGTCTGCGGCCCCGGTATTTCCGGAGACTGCGAATTTCGCTGTGGTCAGCATATTGCAGAGGATTATTTTTTACCTGAAATTATAAACGACGAAACAGGAGATGTTCTTGAAGAGGGTGAAGAAGGCGAATTAGTCTTTACTACACTCTGTAAAGAAGGTATTCCTCTTTTAAGATACAGAACAAGAGATCTAACTTCACTTACATATGAAACATGCAAGTGCGGCAGAACCCATGCACGTATGCAGCGTGTACGTTCAAGAAGTGACGATATGCTTAAAATACGAGGCGTAAACGTATTCCCAACACAAGTAGAAAGCGTTTTAGCCGAGATTCCCGACGTGGCATCTCATTATCGAATGATTGTCACACGTGACGGATATATGGATAAACTTGAAATACTTGTAGAGCTTGTTAATGCGTCACTATTGGAAAGATATAAAGAACTTGAAGCTTTACATGAACGTATAAAAGGCAGGCTGAAATCGGTTCTCGGACTTGACGTTTCTGTTAAGCTTGTAGAACCCAATTCAATTGAACGCTGCCAGGGTAAAACAAAGCACGTTATTGATCTTAGAAATAACGGTTAAATGGAGGAAATAAATGAAGAAATTAATGCTCGGTAACGAAGCTGTTGCTGAAGGTATATACGAAAGCGGCTGTAAAATTGTTTCGTCATATCCGGGGACTCCGTCTACGGAAATTACTGAATATGCCGCAAAATATAATGAAGTTTACACAGAGTGGGCGCCTAATGAAAAGGTTGCCGTAGAAGTTGCTATAGGCGCATCAATCGGTGGATCTCGTGCATTTTCCGCAATGAAACATGTCGGTTTAAACGTTGCGGCAGACCCCTTATTTACAGCTGCTTATACAGGCGTAAACGGAGGCCTTGTAATAGCCGTTGCTGATGATCCCGGTATGCATTCGTCACAAAACGAGCAGGACAGCCGTCATTATGCTATTGCTGCAAAAATACCCATGCTGGAGCCTGCAGACAGTGAAGAATGCCTTTTAATGACAAAACAAGCTTTTGAGCTTTCAGAAAAGTTTGATACACCTATTCTTCTGCGTTTAACAACGAGAATTTCACATTCCCAGAGTGCTCTCGAAACAGGTGAGCGTGTTGAGTATTCCCAAAAACCATATGTAAAAAATTCTGAAAAATTTGTTATGGTCCCGGCAAACGCACGTGCTCGTCATATTTTTGTTGAAGAGCGTATGAATAAGTTTGCGGATTTTGCGGAAACGTCTCCGTTAAATACAGTTGAAGATAACAAAAAACCTATTGGTGTAATATGTTCGGGAATTTGTTATCAGTATGCAAAAGAAGCGTTGGGAGACAGCGTTTCTTACTTAAAATTAGGAATTGTAAATCCTCTGCCGACAAAGCTTATAAAAGACTTTGCGGCAGGGTGTGAAAAAGTTTATGTTATAGAAGAGCTTGACCCCGTTATTGAATCATGGTGCAAAAACATTGGTGTAGATATTTTAGGTAAAGAATGCTTTACATTGCTCGGCGAATATTCGGCGAGCATGATAGGAGAAGTGCTGAACGGGCAGAAAGCGTGTTATGTTAAATACGACACCCCCGTTCCGGTCAGACCGCCGGTTCTTTGTCCGGGCTGTCCTCACAGAGGAATGTTTTATGTTTTCAAAAAACTCGGTCTAATGGTTAACGGGGATATAGGCTGTTATGCTCTCGGTATAGCCCCTCCTCTTGCCGCAATTGACACAACCGTATGTATGGGTTACTCAGTTTCCGGTATCCACGGCTTTGATATGGCAACAGATAAAAAAGTTAAAAGCGTGGCAATATTAGGAGATTCAACCTTTATGCATTCAGGAATGACAGGGCTTGTCAATATCGCTTATAACCAGGGCACGAGTACTGTTGTAATTTTGGATAATTCCATAACCGGAATGACAGGACATCAACAAAACCCGACCACGGGTTTCACTTTAAAAGGAAATCCAACTGTCGCAATAGATCTTGAAAGCCTTTGCCGCTCAATAGGAATAAACAGAATAACTGTTGTTGATCCTTACGATCTTGAAAGAGTTGAAAAAGTTCTTTTAGAAGAAACTTCAACAGATGAACCCAGCGTTGTAATAGCGCGTCGCCCCTGTATACTTCTTAAAACTGCTAAAATTTTACCTGCAAAGGTTATAGACCCCGATAAATGTAAGGGCTGTAAAGCCTGCTTAAAAGTAGGCTGCCCGTGCATAAGCTTCAATGATAAAAAGGCTCATATAGACCCGACCCTTTGCGTTGGGTGTGATCTTTGCGAGAAGCTTTGTAAGTTTGATGCAATCGGAGGTAATAACAATGACTAAAACTGTAATGATAGTCGGTGTCGGCGGGCAGGGTACTCTTTTAGCGTCAAGGCTTTTAGGAAATGTTATGCTGGAAAAAGGGCTTGATGTGAAAATTTCTGAGGTTCACGGCATGTCGCAACGAGGCGGAAGTGTTGTAACATATGTGCGATACGGTGAAAAAGTTTATTCGCCTATTGCTGATATCGGCACAGCTGATATAATCATATCCTTCGAACAGCTTGAAGCTGCACGTTGGCTCCCGTATTTGAAAAAAGGCGGGAAAATTGTAATGAACACTCAAAAGATCGATCCGATGCCTGTCATAACCGGAGCTGCGGAATATCCCGATAATATTGAGCAAAAGCTTAATGAAAAAGATGTAAACGTCACGGCAGTCGATGCTTTAGCTCTTGCCGAAGAGGCAGGAACTTCAAAAGCTGTCAACACTGTCCTTTTAGGCGTTTGCGCAAAACAGGCGGGTATCCCCGAAAGCGCTTTTTATGACGCGATAGAAAAAACGGTTAAACCGAAATTTATCGAAATAAACAAAAAAGCCTTCGATTTGGGGTATAACGCCAAATAAAGAAGGAGTAAATATTAAATGGAAATCAAATACTATAATAAAGAAATCGAAACAATGCCCCGTGAAAATATGCAAAAGCTTCAATCCGAGCGTCTTGTAGAAATGGTTAATCGTGTTTATAACAAAACGCCCCATTATCGCGAAAAAATGGATGAAATGGGATTAAAGCCTTCAGACATTAAAAGCATAAACGATCTTACAAAGTTACCATTTACATACAAAGATGATCTGCGTGATACTTTTCCTTACGGAATGTTTGCATTACCGATGAGCGAAATTACTCGTATTCATGCGTCAAGCGGAACAACAGGGAAACAGACTGTTGTAGGATATACAAATGCTGACCTTGATATGTGGGCTGAGTGTGTAGCACGTTGCCTTATGAGCACAGGGGCGACCAGAGACGATATAGTTCATGTTTCCTACGGTTATGGCCTATTTACCGGAGGTTTGGGGATTAATAACGGTGCAGAAAAACTCGGTGCATCTATAATTCCTGTTTCTACCGGAAACACTGCACGCCAAATTCAAATTATGCAGGATTTCGGCTCTACCGTACTTTGTTGCACACCGTCTTATGCAATGTATATTGCAGAAACGATGAAAGAACAAAATATAGATATGGATAAAATTAAGCTTCGTATCGGAGTTTTCGGCGCAGAACCATGGACTGAAGGTATGCGCAGTGAAATTGAAAAAGGGCTTAATTTAAGCGCACATGATATATACGGGCTTTCAGAAATTTGCGGCCCGGGTGTTGCTTGCGACTGTGTTTATAAGAATGGGCTTCATATTCAAGAGGACCATTTCATTCCCGAAGTTATTGATCCTGAAAGCGGCGAACCATTACCAGACGGGGTTGTCGGCGAGCTTGTATTTACATGTGTTACAAAGCAAGCTTTACCGCTTATAAGATACCGCACTAAGGATCTTGTTTCCATAACCCATGAAAAATGTGAATGCGGCAGAACTACCGTCCGTATGAATAAACCTACCGGTAGAACAGATGATATGCTTATCATCCGCGGTGTTAACGTTTTCCCCAGTCAGGTCGAAAGCGTTTTAATGCGTTTTTCAGGGGTAGCGCCTCATTATATGATTATAGTTGACAGGGTTAATAACCTTGATAATTGTGAAATAGTTGTTGAGATGTCTCCGGAAATGTTTTCGGACAGTGTTCGTCACATCGAAACACTTGAACGCGAGCTTAAACAAGCAATAGAATCCACATTGAACATAGCCGTCAAGGTCACTCTTGCAGAACCGAAAACAATTGCGAGAAGTGAAGGCAAGGCTAAAAGAGTAATTGATAAAAGAAAGGGTGTAAGCCAATGAGTATGTTTCAGGTATCGGTTTTTGTAGAAAATAAAGAAGGCAGACTTGCCGACATCACAAAAGTTTTAGCAGATAATAATATTAATATTCGTGCACTTTCAATTGCAGATACAACAAATTTCGGAATACTTCGTCTCATTGTCGATGACCCGCAGAAAGCAGAGGCGGCACTTAAAGCGAATAATTTTACCGTTTCGCTTACGCATGTTATCGCCATTGAAATACAGGATGTTCCCGGAGGCCTTTTACAGGCATTGGATGTTTTAAACTCGGCAAATATCAGCATAGAGTATATGTATGCTTTTATAGGCAGCACAGAAGGAAAAGCTGCTGTTGTTATGCGTGTTGAAGATAGAAAAACTGCTGCAGAGCTGTTTGAAAAAAACGGATTTAAAACAATAGAAGGATAATTTTTAAATGAAAAAAGAGAAGGCTTTTACACCTGTTCTGGCCATAATTTTTATATTGCTTTTTATTATTATTGCAACAGTAGTGGTGTTTGCAATAATAAGTTTCAGCACAACCGGAATACTGGTTAATCCTGAGAAAGCGAAAATGACAACTTTCCCCGACGAACTGGGCCTTCAATATGAGTTCTGCGAAATAGTTGCCCCTAATGGGGCGACTATGGCAGGATGGTTTATAGCCGCGCAAAAGCACAACAGTGATGAAAAACCTACACCATCCCCAAAAACCGTTGTGTTTTCGCATGATTATAAAAGCAATAAAGATATGGAAGAAATAAACGGGCTGTATTATGCACGGTATCTGTGTGAAGCAGGATATAACGTTTTGACTTTTGATTATTCAGGCAGCGGATCTTCTACAGGTAAAGGTTATACTTTCGGCAGCCGTGAGGTTCAAGAGCTTAATGCTGTTGTAAGTTTTGTTAAGGATAAATATAAAAGTACAGAAATTTCTTTATGTGGATGGGGTTTCGGCGCAGCTGTTGCTGTAATGGCGGGTTCTGATAATCCTGATGTTAATAACATAATTTCTGACGGAGCTTATTCTGATTTACGTGAAGTATTTAATACAAGCTTACATTATTTAAGCGGCGCACCTTCATTTTTAAATTCAATTACAGAAGGTCTAATCCCGTTACTCTCAGGCCACGCCTTATACGCTGACAGCCCTATAGACGCTGTGAAACGTGCACAGGATAAACACTTTTTCTTTATACAAGGGCAATCAGATGATTTATTTTCACCGGAATGTATCTCGTATCTTGCAGCAGCAGCCGGCCAACAAAACACCGTAGAAAAATGGCAGGTCAAAGGTACAAACCATATATATTCTTTTAAAACCAATGAAGAAAATTACGTTGACCGAACCATACGATTTTTAAAAGGAGAGAGTGTTTTTAGTGAGTGACCTTTACAGCTGCAAAATCATAAAGAAAAATATACATTCTGATTATATAGATTTTTGGCTAACACAACCAGAACTTGCAAAAGCATGTTCACCCGGGCAGTTTTTGCATGTTGACTGTTGTTCAAAAACTACTTTACGCAGGCCAATAAGTGTATGCGAGACTAAAGAAAATGCTGTTCGAATTGTGTTTCAAATAAAAGGAGAAGGGACTGCTCTTTTGGCTCAAAAGAACGAAGGAGACTTAATTTCTGTTTTGGGGCCGTTAGGTCATGGATTCGAACTTTGCGATAAAAAAACGTTACTTATCGGCGGCGGGTTGGGTACCTTTCCTCTCTTACAGTCGGCAAAGATTTTAGGTGAAAATTCAGTAGCAATTCTCGGCTTTCGTAATTCACAGGCAGTTTACTTAAAAGAAGATTTTGAGAAATACTGCAAGGACGTTTTTATAACAACCGATGACGGTTCTTTAGGTAAAAAAGGTTTTGTAACTGATGTGCTTAAAGAGGTAATTGCTGACTTTGATTTGGTATTAACTTGCGGACCGGATATTATGATGAAAAATATCGCTGAAATTTGTATTAAAAACAACGTACCATGCCAGGTTTCTTTGGAAGAACGTATGGGATGCGGAACAGGAGTTTGCCTTTGTTGTACTCGTCCCATAATGCGTAATAATGAGGAACATAATCTTTGCGTTTGTAAAGACGGTCCGGTTTTTAATGCAAAAGAAGTTTATTTTAAATGATTTTACAGAGATATAAATATTAAATATGGGGAAATGACATGAATACATCTGTTGATATTTGCGGCATAAAGCTTAAAAATCCTGTTACGACGGCTTCGGGCACGTTCGGTTTCGGAAGAGAACTCAATGAATTTTTCCCGATAGGCGAGATCGGTGCTATTTCTGTTAAAGGGTTAACACTTAAAAAACGTGCCGGCAATGTAAGCCCCAGAATATGTGAAACACCGTCGGGAATAATGAACAGTGTAGGTCTTCAAAACCCGGGAATAGAAGTTTTTTTAAAAGAAGATCTGCCTTTTTTAAAAAGCGTCGGCGCAACTGTAATCGCAAATATTAATGGGTCTACCATTGACGAATATATCGAACTTGCTGAGATTACTGCCAAAAGTGACATTGATTTAATAGAGCTAAATATTTCATGCCCAAATGTTAAATGCGGCGGTGCTGCATTTGGTCAAAATGAAGAAGTTGTAGCGGAAATTACGCGTAGGGTAAAAGATGTAAGTGCAAAAAAACCTTTAATAGTCAAGCTTTCTCCTAATGTTACTGATATCCGTGTTATGGCATTGGCTGCTGAACAAAACGGGGCTGATGCATTATCACTTATAAATACCGTTATGGGCATGAAAATTGACCTTAAAACAAGAAAACCTTTTTTTGAAAATAAAGTTGCAGGGCTTTCCGGAGCCGCTGTGCATCCGATAGCGGTAAGAATGGTTTATCAAGTCCGTACTGTAACTGATTTGCCTATAATCGGCATGGGCGGAATTATGTGTGCAGAAGATGCTATTGAACTTATGATGGCCGGGGCAAATGCTATTGCGGTTGGAACCGCATCTTTAATAGACCCATATGCGGCGTATAATATAAAAAACGGTATTGAAAAATATATGCAGGAGAATAATATTTCTGATATTAACCAGGTTGTTAACGCTGCGCATAAATAAATATATATAATGTATTTTATTATCATCTCTTTAATATACATTGATAGAGGTGAAATAAATGCGTAAAAAAGAAACTCCGGCTTATACCGGTGCTCAAATAGAGTTTTACGGCAACAGTGTTGTCACCGTTGACGGCTGTAAAGAAATTTTAGAGTATGAACCGGAAACAGTCAAACTGAATGTCGGACGCTATAACATTAGGTTTGTAGGCAAAAATCTTACGCTTAAAAATCTCACCGATAAAACTATAACAGTAGAAGGTTGTTTTTATAACCTTGAGTTTAATTGTTGAGGTGAGAAAATGAATTCGTGGGATGTTGTGAATTCGGTCATGGGATATGTCTCGTTTACAATAACAGGAGTAAGGTGCGAGACATTTTTAACCGAAGTTATGAAAAATAATCTTGATATTTGGGCTATAAAACGGATTGATGCTGTTACAATTTCAGCAAAAACACGCAGTATTATATATAAAGAAATAGAACATGCCGCGTCTGTTTCAGGTGTTGAAATAACCTGCCGAAAGTTCCGTGGCTTGCCGGCCTTTTTAACAAAATATCGTTTTAGATACGGTATTATGGCAGGGGCTGCGATATTTGTTATAGTTATTGCTGTTTTGAGCTTGTTCATATGGGACATTGATATAACAGGTTATTCTTCTGTTTACGAGCGAGACCGTGTTTTAGAAGTTTTGGAAGACAACGGATTCCATGTGGGCTCTTTTACCCCAGCCCAGGATTTTCAATCTTTAAAACGAAAAATAATGATTGAATTTGATACCATTTCTGGGGTAACAATAAATATATTCGGTAATAAAGCTTATATTGAAATTTCTGCTGCAAGGATCCCTCCAAAAAAAGTATCAGACGGGACGATATGTAACCTTGTTGCAAAAACTGACGGACAGCTTTTAATTGTTGAGGCGTATAGAGGCACTCCGGTTGTAAAAGTCGGTCAAGCGGTTACAAAAGGCCAACTTTTGATAAGCGGAATTTATAACAGTAAAATAATGGGCGAACGTCTTGTTCATGCCCGGGGAAAGGTTATGGCTAGGACATTGAGAAAGCTGAGCACCTATGTACCTTTTGATGAAAATGTAACAGATGAGGAAAATGCACTTTTGATTGCCCGTAAAAAACTGGATTTTTCAGAGGGAATTGAAATAAAAAACATAACTGTTGAGGATAAAACGGAACGTATAGAGGTTTCCGAAAGCGGTGTTTTATTGGAATATGCATATATTGTTATAGAAGATATAGGTGAGAATTTAGAAATATTCACAGGAGAATGAAATGCATGGAAAAATCCATAATAATTGAAAGTGTTGAGCTTTTGGGGAATGTCTTTGGTACGTATGATGAAAATATAAAAATAATTGAAAATGAATACGATGTACGCATTACAAGCCGTGACGGAGAAATAAAAATTAACGGCGATGAAAATGTTGAGAAGGCTGAAAAAATCATAACCGCTTTAATGAATGTTGCACTTAAAGGGGAAAATATAGGTGAGCGTGAAGTAAAATATTTTATTTCAATGGTTGAAGAGGGTAACGAGGCCGCTTTATGTGAACTGGGCGGAGACTGTGTTTGCATAACATCAAAAGGTAAACCCATTAAGCCCAAAACATTAGGGCAGAAAAAATATGTAGAGCTTATATTAAAAAATACAATAACATTCGGCATAGGGCCTGCCGGTACAGGCAAAACATATCTTGCTGTTGCAATGGCCGTCACAGCATTGAGAAACAAACAGGTTAATCGAATTATTCTCACACGACCGGCCGTAGAGGCAGGTGAGAACTTGGGTTTTTTACCAGGCGATTTACAAAATAAAGTGGATCCGTATCTTCGTCCGCTTTACGACGCATTGTTTGATACGCTTGGTGCGGAGACTTACCAGAAATATGTTGAAAAAAACATAATAGAAATAGCACCTTTAGCGTATATGCGAGGTAGAACGCTGGACAATTCATTTATAATTTTGGATGAGGCTCAAAACACCACCTGTGAGCAAATGAAGATGTTTTTAACACGACTGGGGTTCCAATCTAAAGCTGTTATAACTGGTGATGTAACCCAAACAGACTTGCCGTCTAATAAACGAAGCGGGCTTAAACATGTTGTTAAAATCCTGGATGGTGTTGAGGATATAGCAATTCATTATCTGACATATAAAGACGTTGTCCGTCATCCCCTTGTTCAACGTATTATAAAAGCGTATGAGGACTATGACCGTAAGACGGATCAGGACAAGCCTGTGCTTCGAAAAATGACAGATGTAAAAAGGAGTCGGAAGTTTTGAAAAACACAGTTGAAATATCAAATAATCAGCGTCTTGTTACGCTGACGCGTCGTCATAGGGTATTAATTCAACGTACAGTTGATGCTGTTTTAAAAAGTGAAAATATCACTTTCCCTTGTGAGGTTGCGGTTAGTATTATTAATAATAATAAAATAAAAAAACTTAATGAAGAGTTCAGGCAAATTTCATCTCCTACAGATGTCTTAAGCTTTCCTTCCGGAGAATATGAAAAAGGAATATCTGCTGAAAGCTTTACGGATGATGAACCGTGCTATCTTGGAGATATCGCTATTTCACTAGAACGTGCGCAGGAACAAAGCCTTACATATGGTCATACACTTGAGCGCGAAATAGCTTTTTTGACAGCCCATTCTGTTTTACATTTGCTGGGATACGACCATATTGAAGAACAAGAGCAAATTGAAATGTTTGTTAAACAGGAACAAGTGCTCTCCGAAATGGGAGTAACACGATGAAATATATAAATTGGCTTATCTCGATTTTTAAGAGTTTTGTTTTTGCATTTTCGGGAATAAAAAATGTTATTGAAAAAGAACGTAATTTCCGAATTCACCTAGTTGCAATATATGTTGTATCCGTATTTTCAATTATATATGGCCTAACAAAAACCGAGTATGCTGTACTATACTTAACGTGTTTTATTGTTTTAGCCCTTGAAATTGTAAACACCGCAGTTGAAGCTGTTATAGACTTACGCATTTATGAGGAAAATGAATATGCACGTCTGGCAAAAGATGCCGGAGCTGCAGGGGTTTTAGTTGCCGCAATATGTGCTGTTATTGTTGCGCTTTTTATGTTTTCCGATTTGGAAAAACTTTTATATACATGCAAAATGATTTTTACAACTTGGCGGGGTCTGTTTTTCTTACTTGCAATACCTCCTGCGATATTGTTTGTAAAAGGATCACCTAAATGGAAGAAAGGTTCAAAAACTGAATGAAAACTGCTTTTATAACCGTATGCGGACGTGCAAATGTCGGTAAATCTACTCTGATGAATGCTTTAATTGGCGAGAAAGTCTCAATTATTTCCGATAAGCCGCAAACAACACGAAATAAAATAACAGGAATTTATAACGCACCCGACGTTCAACTTGTGTTTATTGATACTCCAGGTGTACTTGTTCCTAAAAACAAACTGGGCGAGCATATGCTCAAAGAAGTAAATGAAGCACTTGATGAAGTTGATATTATATTGCTTGTGGCAGAATGTCGTAAGCCTGGTATGCAAGAGCATAATCTTCTTGAAAGATTTAAGGGTCAGACAGTCATTCTTGTTTTAAATAAAGTTGATAAAGTCCCTAAAAAAGATGTTGCTGAAGCGATTATGGCATATTCGCAAATATTTGATTTTCGTTCTATTATACCTACAAGTGCGCTTCGTAATGATGGGGTTAAAATAGTTCTTGACGAGCTGTTAGCTCTCGCTGAAGAAGGTCCTGCTTATTATCCTGAAGACACTTACACTTCTCAAACAGTTCGACAGATGGTTTCAGAAATAGTTCGCGAAAAGATTTTACGTAACATGTACGATGAAATTCCCCACGGTATTGCTGTTGAGCCTATTATTTTTAAAGAGCGTGAAAATAAAAACGGTGAACCTGTAACAGATGTTATAATGAATATTATTTGCGAACGTGAAACACACAAGGGAATGATAATAGGTAAAAACGGGCAAATGCTTAAAAAAATGGCTTCTCAGGCCCGTCAGGATATGGAAAAGCTTTTGGATACAAAGGTTTATCTGGAATGTCATGTTAAAGTTAAAGAAAACTGGCGTGACAGCGAAAAGTTGATAACCGAACTCGGCCTTTATGATGAATAGTACAATAAGCAAAGAAATTAACGCTCTTGTTTTAAAGAGCGTTCCCTATAAAGAAAGCAGCCTTTTGCTTACCGTTTTAACAAAAGAAAGCGGCAAGCAAAATGTGTTATGCCGCGGAGTAAAACGCTGTAAAAAAGAAAAGTTGTTTGCGGAAAAATTTGCATACTCAAAAATGCGGCTCTATGTCGGGCGCGGTATTCCTGTTGTGGACGATGCCGAGCTGACAGAGCCGTTTTATGCTCTTCGGCAGGATATAGAAAAGCTCAGTCTAGCAGAATATTTTTGTGAAGTTGTGCTTTGTATACCATTCGGTAGCGGTGATGATAAAATACTAAGCCTTTTACTAAATTCCTTTTGGCTTTTATGCGGTTCTGAAGTTTCCCCGCTTGTGGTTAAAACAGCATTCGAGTTAAAATTTGCACAACACGAAGGCTTTGCGCCTATGGATTTTGACTGTTCATGCGGAAAACCAGCTGAGAAATGGAGCTTTTCAAGAGGGTTTTTATGTGACGATTGCGCAAAAGGTGACGGCGTTTATGTTTCACAAGCAATTATTAATGCGGTTCGGCATATTCTCTCTTACGATGGAAGACGCGCTTATTCGTTTGAAATGAACGAAGAAGCTCTTTCATATCTTTCAAAAATCACAGAGAAATATTTACAATATCATTTAGACACAAAATTCGATACACTTGAATACTATAAAAAATTTATGGAGGCAGATTTTGGATAAAGCACTTAATGCGCTTGAATATAAAAAAATTAAAGACGCACTAAAAAACCATGCAATATCGATACCGGCAAAAGATTTATGTGATGATCTTATGCCGTATGAATCTTTTGATGAAGCCGAAAAAGCTCTTGCTGAAACGGCCGCTGCTGCAGAGCTGCTGCTTTCTTTTGGAGCCCCGTCTTTTTCTTCCTTAAGCGATATACGTAATGCATGTAAACGTTCACAAAACGGCGCTGTTTTATCAATTAAAGAGCTGTTAGAAGTTTCACGTGTTTTAAAAACAGCGGAAAATCTACAAGTATTTTTAGAAAATCATATTAATGAGAACGGGGTTTTTTATCAATACCTTGAGCGCATTGTTCCCAACAGGCACTTAGCGGAGAAATTATCCTCATCATTTATGAGTGAAGAAGAAGTGTCCGATAGTGCCTCTCCTGCACTTCGAGATATCCGACGCAAGCAGATGCAGGCAAAAAATAAGGTTAAAGGCTCGCTTGACGAAATTGTACGATCGGCTACACGCCAAAAATACTTACAGGAAAACATCATTACTATGCGTAATGGACGTTATGTAATTCCAGTTAAAGCTGAATATCGTGGTGAAATAAACGGTCTTGTACATGACACATCCTCCTCTGGGGCGACGTTGTTTATTGAGCCTTTATCTGTTGTACAGGCAAATAATGAACTCGCTGTTCTTGAAGCTGAGGAACAACGTGAAATCGAACGGATACTATCTGAGCTTTCAGCAGATGTTGGAACATATGCAGAGAATATAACGGAGGATTTTCTTGTTTGTCGGTTTATTGATTTCTGTTTTGCAAAAGCAAGATACTCAGATGAGCTTAAAGCTGTAAAGCCTATACTTAATAAAAAAGGCTTTATAAGTATTAAGGCTGCAAGACATCCGCTTATTAACAAAATGGTTTGTGTTCCTATAGATGTTGAACTTGGTAGCGCCTACACAGCACTTATAGTTACCGGCCCTAACACAGGCGGTAAAACAGTTTCACTTAAAACAACAGGGCTGTTATGTTTAATGGCAAAATCAGGTCTTTTCGTCCCTGCAAAGGACGAACCGCAGATAGCCTTTTTTGATAATATATTTGCAGATATAGGTGATGAACAGAGTATAGAGCAAAGTCTGTCTACTTTTTCAGCTCATATGAAAAATATTATAGATATTGTGGCTCGAGTTTCTGAAAATTCCCTTGTTTTGCTTGACGAGCTGGGTTCGGGTACAGACCCCGAAGAGGGTGCAGCGTTGGCAATAGCTATAATTGAATATATTCAGTCTCTCGGTGCAAAGGTTATGTCTACTACCCATTATGCAGAGCTGAAACTTTACGCACTGCAAACAAAGTTTGTTGAAAACGCATCCTGTGAATTTGATGTTGCAACGCTTAAACCCACATATAGGCTTATTACGGGCATACCAGGAAAATCCAACGCTTTCGCAATTGCTGCACGTCTCGGACTTGATGAGCTTATTATAGACAGTGCAAAATATCATATGGATACTGAAAGCGTTAAGTTTGAAAAGGTTATTGCAGATCTTGAAACTAACAGAAAAACCGTTGAAAGAGATGCCGAATTAGCACAAAAGCTGAAGCAAAAAGCCGAAGAAGAACTGCAATCCGCTGAAAAGCTACGCCAGACCCTCAAGCAGTCTGCGGATGATGAACTGAAAAAAGCAAGAGAAAAAGCAGCTGAAATTCTTGAAACAGCTCGCCGTAATGCAGACCGTGCGCTTGATGATATAGATACACTTCGTAAAGAAAAAGAGAAAGCAGATTTTAAAGCAAGAATTACACAGACACGTACAGACATTTCTAAAAAACTGGAAAAATCTGAAGAAGAGCTGGGCGTGCATATAAAACCTGAACGTAAAAAACCGCAACGTCAGCTGATGAAAGGTGATACTGTTAAAATTTATAGCTTAGGCAAGCAAGGCACTTTAATGGAAGATTCTGCAGGTAAGAAAAAAGTTGAAGTTTTAATGGGTATAATGAAAACAAAGATATCAGTAGATGATCTTGAGTTATGTGAGCAAAAAGCTCAATACGATTACAAGCCTCCTTCTGTTTCTTCAACCGGAATATCTCGCGGAAGCCGCTCTGTGCAGACAGAGCTTGATATTCGCGGAATGACAGGCCTTGACGCAGACGGTTTGATTGATGAATTTTTAGATAACTGCTCACTTTCTGGGTTGAATATTGTAAGTATAATTCACGGAAAAGGTACAGGTGCTTTACGTACAGCAGTGTGGCAAAAGCTCAAACGCCATAAGCTTGTAAAGGAATTCCGCTTGGGTGTATACGGGGAAGGCGAAAGCGGAGTTACAATAGTAACATTAAAATAAAAAATGAACGGTAAATAATGATATGAAAAAATTAGAACAAGCAATTGAAATTCTACATGAAAAAAACGATAGCAAAGCTTTGTTGTCAGTGTTTAATCTTCTCAGCCAATTTGCGCAAGAGGGGGCTCAGTTTATTGTTCCCATTAATGTAAAAGAAGAAAAAACTGAAAATCTTGCCCCGGAGCAAGGAAAAAAAGATAAAATGAATTTTACTCTTTGTACAGTAACCACCTCTGAAAAAGGTGTATATTTTCCAGCTTTTACAACAAAAGACGAATCTTCAAAAGGGCAGGATAGTTCAACTATTACCCTTCCTATTATCCAACTTTTTGATTTTACACTTAAACAGCCCTCAGTTGACGGAATAATTCTTAACCCGTTTGGGGCATCCCTTATTCTTAATAAAGAGATGATCTCAGATCTAGCTTCCGATATACAGGATAATTCATCTGTGCAAGAATTTGAAGCAGAAAAAGACGTTCCTGTAAAGTATGGGATTCCCAATCCTCACCCTGAAAAATTAACAGAGGTCGCCGCTGATGTTATGCGTGGGATGGCTGATGTTTTAAGTGCATATCTTTTAACCGCAAAAAGAGGCGAAGAAACAAGTTATTTAATGATAGTTGATGCTGATACTTCAGATTTAAAAACATTATTTGCAAAAATATATAATGTTTGCGGTTATTATTCCGATATTCCGATAGATTTTGTTCCTCTGGAACCTTTCAGAAAGATAGTTTCTAAAATTCAACCGTTTTATATAAAATAATACTATATGTAAAAAGATAATAATTTTTTAGTATTAAAATAATTATATAAAAAAATTTAAGATTAATGAATGGATTCCCGTTTTATAATCGTATTGTAGGTGAAAGGGTAAAACCTTATCATAAAAAACGGAGGAATCTAAAATGAAAAAACTTATTGCAATCAGCGCAGCGGCGTTAATACTGTTAACGGCAACAGTTTCTTTGTATGCTTCAAATTCAGGTAATGAAGACGTTCCTGAATACACAGCAACAGATGAAATCGTACAGGAAACGGAAGCACCGGCTTCAGTTTGCCCAAATGGTCAAAACGGAGAATGCGACAAAGGACTCTGCCAAAAAGATGAAAACGGCCAATGTGACCCGGAAAATTGCCCTAATAATCAGACTCCGCCAAAAGATGGCACAGGCATGAAATACGGCAAGCAAAATGAAAACGGCCAGTATAGACAAAATTGTGATAATAATCAAAACGGTCAATGCACAAATTCCGAAAACTGCACAAATAATGGTTTAAAACCCCAAGACGGAACAGGCTTACAAAGACGTATAGGAAGAAAGTAAAATAATTTTACGGCGGTGTAAACGTGCGGAGCGAAACAGATACAAACAGGGTAATAGGGCTATACTCTGATACTGTCAGACGTATATGTTTTATGTATCTGAAAAACAAACAGGATACGGAAGATATATTTCAAACGGTGTTTTTGAAATATCTTCTGTATCCTGGCGAGTTTGAAAGCATCGAGCATGAAAAAGCCTGGTTTATACGAGTTACAATTAATGCATGTAAAGATTTACTTAAGAGCTTTTTTCATAGCCGGACGGTGTCTATTGATGTTCTTTCCGAGGAAGTAGCTGCGGTTAATGATGATAACCGTGAATTACTTCAACTTGTTTTGAATTTACCTAAAAAGTATAAGGATGTTGTTTATCTTTTTTATTATGAGGGATATACAGCCCCACAGATTTCAAAGATTCTCGGAAAAAACGAAAATACAGTTTACACGACGCTTTCGAGGGCCAAAGCTATGTTGAAAACGGAACTGGTAGGTGAAGTTGAGTGAATAAACTAAAAAATGCGTTGAACGATATAAAAGCAAGCGATGAGCTAAAACAGAATACGGCTGTGTTTTTGCAAAAAGAACGTGAAAAGAAAGAGAGAGGTCAGTTTTCAAATGTAATACGATTAACTATTGCTGCGGTCTGTTTTTTGTTTGCGGTTGTTTGTATTAGCGGTTTTGTATTATATTATTCACCTTATTCTTATATTAGCATAGATGTAAACCCTTCTATAGAGCTTTCCGTAAATAGGTTTGATCGAGTTGTTTCGGTTAAAGCATATAACAACGACGGAAATATGCTTATAAAAAACATCTCTCTTTTTAATAAACGTTATACTGATGCAATTGAAACATTGTTTTCAGAGAATAAATTTACTTCCTATCTGGGTGATAACTCTTTATTGACTTTTACGGTTGTATCACAAAAAGAAAGTGAAATTATTAATAACATTCAGGCTTGTAACGGATATGCTCAATATAAAGCCAATTGTTTCGGCGCAAAAAATGAAGATATTTCTAAAGCTCATGAAACAGGCCTTTCATTTGGTAAATATAAAAAATATATGGAGCTTTTACAATATGATCCGGAAATAACTCCGGAAGAATGTATCAATATGTCAATGCGAGAGCTTCAGGATCTTATAAATAAATATACGTCAAGCAGCGATGATAAAAAAGACGGTGACGGAGAAAATAAACCTCAAAACGGAAATGGTATGCAAAACGGTAAAGGCAATCAGAATGGTAACGGGTATGGTAAAAATAGTTAAAAATGATATATAGACTATTAAATTCAATTATTGTTAAATAGGATAAAATAGTAAAAAAATTCGGTTCATTAAACATGAACCGAAATACAGCGTGTAGACAAAGTTTTATCTACACGCTGTAGGCTAAAGAGAAATGTTCTGATTTGGTTTTTCTGCGTAGACAGGCGTACAGAGTACGTTGAGACGCAGAAAAACTAAAAGTAAAAAAGCTGATAAAATCAATAAAAACGTGGACTCCCACGTTTTTACACCTTTAATATCATAAATATCAAGAAAAAACAACTTTTTTAACCTAAGTTTTTTTATGATCAGGGCGTTTGTCTTCAGTCTAAAAGTCGGTTCATGTTTAATGAACCGACTTTATAATTACTTATTTTTATTGAAGTTCAAGTGCTTCAATAAGCATATCTTTTGTCTTAACGCCCAAAGATCGAGCTACTTCTTCTCCGCCATCAATCGTAATTAATGTTGGAATTGACTGAATGTCATAATCTATTGCTGTTTGACGATTTTCATCAATGTTTATTTTAACAAAACGAATTTCAGGAAATTCTTCCGACAGCTGTTCCAGAACAGGGCCTATCATTTTGCATGGACCACACCAGTCCGCATAAAAATCCACAACAACTTTACCGTCGTATAAAATAACATCGGATTCAAAATCGTGTGACATTATCTGCTTAACCATTTACTGCCTCCGGTTCGTTCTTCATCAACGAATCAAATTCTTCTGCAGAAATTTTTTCTTTTTCCAAGAGACGTTTCGCGATGAGATGTAATTTATCGATATTTTTTGATAAAATTTCTTTTGCACGAATAAAACTATCATCTATAAATCTCTTAACTTCTTCATCGATTAAAGAAGCAAGTTCTTCAGAATAATTGCGCTGTTGTGAAGACCAGTCTCTGCCGAGGAAAACTTCGTCGTGTGATGATCCAAATGCAATTGTACCAACTTTTTCGCTCATACCGTAACGCATAACCATCTTACGTGCTAATGTTGTAGCTTGTTCTATGTCCCCGGACGCACCTGTCGATATATCGTCAAGACAGAGTGTTTCGGCAACACGGCCACCAAGCATTGAAACAAGATTATCAAGCATTTCATTTTTAGATGAATAACTCTTATCTTCTTTAGGTACGTAGTAAGTGTATCCTCCTGCAAGACCTCTGGGAATAATAGATATTTCATGAACTGCATCGTGGTGATCCAAGAAACTTGAAACAACAGCATGGCCTGCTTCATGATATGCAGTTAGTTTCTTTTCTTTTTCGGAAACTACATTGGACTTCTTTTCAACACCAACAACAACTTTAAGAATTGCATCATCAACATCCTGTGGAATAATAACATTCCTTTTATGTCTTGCTGCTAAGAGTGCTGCTTCATTAAGAATATTTTCAAGATCTGCAGGGGCAAATCCTGCAGTGGATTTTGCTACGTGTGCAAGATCTACGTTTTCTGCAAGAGGTTTATTCTTTGCATGAGCTTTTAAGATAAGTTCTCTAGCACGGACATCAGGAAGATGAATAACGATTTGTCTGTCGAAACGGCCCGGACGTAAAAGGGCATTATCAAGAACGTCAGGACGGTTTGTTGCCGCCATTACAATAACGCCTTCATTTTCTTCAAAACCATCCATTTCAACCAAAAGCTGGTTTAATGTTTGTTCTCTTTCATCGTGACCGCCTCCGAGGCCTGCACCTCTCTGGCGACCTACCGCGTCAATTTCGTCTATAAATATTATACAAGGAGCGTTCTTCTTCGCCTGTTCAAATGTATCACGTACACGAGAAGCACCGACACCTACATATAGTTCAACAAAGTCTGAACCGGAAATTGAGAAAAACGGAACACCGGCTTCGCCTGAAGTAGCTTTTGCAAGATACGTTTTACCTGTACCGGGAGCGCCCACAAGCAAAATACCTCTTGGAATTCTTGCTCCGATCTCAGTGAATTTTTTAGGATTTTTAAGAAAGTCTACAACTTCAATAAGTTCTTCTTTCTCTTCATCTGCACCGGCAACATCCGCAAACAAAACTTTCTTTTTACTGCTGTCTCCTACTTTAAGGCGTGCACGGCCAAAGCTCATGGCTTTACCGCCACCGCCGTTCATTTGGTTATACATTATAAATAAAAAGACTACAAAAACGCCGCCTATTAATAAATAAGGTAAGAGGGAAAGGAAGATAGATGTTTGTGGGGGAGGGACAAGGTCGTAATCCATTACACGTGTTTTAACACCGTTTGTATCTGTGTTGTAAACAAATTGGTCAACATCTTCAAGAAACAAACCTACATTATAAAGCTCAAAAACTTCAGTTTTCTTAGCCCCGCTTTCATCGGCTTTAAGTGTAAGATTTAAAGTGGAATTATCAATAACAAAACTTTCAACTTTTTTATCCTCAAAATACTTAAGCACATCTGAATATTTGAGCTTGCGTTCGGATGTCCCGGATATTAAAAGCATAACAATAAGGGCAAGAATCAGTATTACTACCGCATATATGCCTATGTTCTTATATTTCTTCATCATTTTCTCCTTTAGTTTGAATATGTGTAATTATTACTGTAAAATGCCTATATAAGGCAAGTTTCTGTACTTTTCATCATAATCAAGGCCATAACCTACAATAAATTTATCTTCAATTACAAAACCGGTGTAATCAAGGTTTACGGGAGAAACGCGTCTATCCGGCTTATTTAGAAGGGCACAAACTTTAAGCGATTTCGGATTGCGGGTTTTTAATATTTCTATTATTTTAGAAAGAGTATAGCCGCTGTCCAGAATATCCTCTACTATTAGTATGTCATAATCTGATATATTAACATCAAGATCTTTAATAATCTTAACATTACCACGGCTCTCTGTCCCGCTGCCGTAACTTGATGCTACCATAAAGTCTATTGCCAACGGTAGATCTATATTTCTCATAAGGTCAGCTAAAAATACAACTGATCCCTTTAGAATAGAGACCAAAAGCAAATTTGAATTTTCTTTATAATCTTCTGTAATTTGCTTACCCATTTCTTTAAGGCAGTCTTTTATTTGTTGTTCTGAAATCATTACTTCAAGTTTGTCCATTATACTTCTCCCACTTCAAAATATTATACAGTAATAACTAATTAGAAATTCGAATTAAATGTTACTTTTTTTTAAATCTACACTAAGTTTGTCTTTATCTTCACAGTAAAACCCGTGAACATAAACAATGTGGCCGTTTTCTTCTATTATAAAATATTTTCCGCGATCTTCTTTGGGAATTTTTTCATCAATAAAAAGCTTTTTAAGAGATTTAGTTTTCCCTTTGTATTTTATTTTATCGCCCTCCTGACGGGATCTTATAAAAAGTTCAGAATAACCCTGAGTGTTTATAATAACAGTCCCAAGACCTTGAATTTCATTTTGTCCGTTATTTAGTAAAGTTTTTTCAATAGTAAACGATGCTTCACTGTTTTTTTCAAATACTAATTTATTATATGCAATACGTGCCTGATATCCGTAAGGCAGCCCTGTTTTTTTTGATGTTCTTGCATTTCTAATTAGACATGCAAGCTCTTTTGTATGAGTGAAGTCAAGAGTTTTTGCACTAACGATAAAAAATGCACGTCTTAAAACCTCATAAAGAAGGGCGTCGTGAAGGGTCGAAACATGTTCTAACAAAAGGCTGTTAGGTTTTTTAAATGCTGTTTTTAAAATATTTTCTGTTTGTTGTTCTATATACGATAAATTTATTTTAGCCAGCTCTATAAGAGGCGTTTTTTCCATTGATGGGTTAAGCTTTTTTATCAATGGTATTATATCGTTACGTAAAATGTTTCTGGTGCATATACTTTCAAAATTAGTTTTATCAATAACGAACGGAACATTGTTTTGTATGCAATGTTCATTTATTTCTTCCTTGGTAATTTCAATAAGAGGGCGAACGATTAAATCATCTCGTTTGTACGGGATTGCGCACAGGCCTGAAATTCCGCAACCTCTAATTATATTCATAAATAAAGTTTCTACGTTATCATTTAAATTATGCGCCGTAGCGATATGTGAAAATCCTGTGCGGTTACGAATCTCATTTAAGAATTTATATCGTTCATCCCTTGCAAACGTTTCTAAAGAAACACCTGAGGGACAAAGCCCGGAGATATTAATTTTTTTTGAAAAATAAACAACACCGTGGCGTTCACAATATTCCTTAACAAAATTCTCATCACTGTCAGCTTGTTCCCGAAGCGAATGATTTACATGTGCAGCACAAAAATCACAGGGGTGCTCATGTAAAAACCAGTCTAGCAGCGTCATACTGTCCGACCCACCCGAAAGTGCAATGACCACACCGTTTGCGTCGCTTAAAAGATTGTTTTCAATAACAGTTTTATTTATTTTTTCGTAAATCGTCATTCGTCTATCGTCGTATCTATGGCACGGAACGTTGTATGTTTACCGTCCCAAGCCAGGGTTAAACGACCGGTTTGGCCGTGTCTGTTCTTCTGAATATATAAATCAGCCTCGTTTTTACGCTTTGCATCAGGGTTTGACGCATCGGGACGGTCAATAAACATAACTAAGTCGGCATCCTGCTCTATTGAGCCTGAGTCACGAAGGTCTGAAAGCTGAGGTGTTTTATCCTCACGTTTTGAAATCGCACGTGAAAGCTGTGATAATAGCAATATAGGGACATTGAATTCTTTGGCCATAAGCTTAAACGAACGTGTTATTTCAGTAATTTCCTGAACACGGTCAGGCTTATTTCCTCCCATAAGTTGTAAATAGTCAACAACTACAAGACCTACATCGTCAATACGGCGGATTTTAGCTTTCATTTCTGTTATTGTAGTTAATGAATTATCAGAAATTAAAAATCGTGTGCCTAAAAGACGTTCTTTTTGAAACTCTACTAAAAGTCTCCACTCATCTTCGGAAAGAGTACCTTTCTGAAGCACTCCATGGTCAATCATACACGCACTTGAAATTATACGCTGTGCAAGCTGTGCCGAAGACATTTCCAAAGAAAAGAAAACAACGCTTTTTTTGGGGTTATATCGGGATGAAGTTGCAACATTATATGCAATATTCAGCGCAAACGCCGTCTTACCCATACCAGGACGGGCTGCAAGAATAATAAGGTCACTCTTATTCATACCGCCAATGATATTATCATAACTTGCGATACCTGTTTTAACAGGCTCAAATTTTCCTGTTGTATCTGTTACAAATTCACTTATTCTGTCTGCTTCACTTTCAACAACATCACGAAGGTTTTCCAAATCTACGTTTTGCCTGCCCCTCGTGATGTTATATATACGTCTTTCGGCTTCATCCAGAACATCCGAAACAGGTTTGTTCTGATAACATAAAGCAGAAACATCCGTACAGGTTTTTAATATGTTGCGAAGGCAGCTTTTTTCTTCTACAATGCTTATGTAATATGATATATTTGTTATGGTAGAAGCGGTTTGAGCCATTGTAAGCAAATAATCTTTCTCATCCGGTTCTTTGAAAAGACCGCGGCTGCGAAGTTCATCAAGAATCAGAAGCGGTTCCATAGGACGGGAAGTGTTGAACATATCCATCAGCGTTTCAAATATGTCACGATGCGCCTCCACATAAAATGATGCAGGCGAAAGTTTTGCTGCAGCTGTTCCTATTAGAGACGGGTCGATCATAATTGCGCCTAAAACGCTCTGTTCCGCCTCTATGCTATATGGAACGGTTTCTGTTCCGGTAAAATTAAGCTCGTCGGCCATTTTTAGTTTTCCTCTGTTACAACAACATTAAGTTTAGCTGTGATATTTGCATAAAGTTTAACATCAAGAACATAAGTTCCGTATGTCTTTATCTGATCGGGTAGGTTGATTTTTTTCTTATCAATTGAAATACCATGTACAGATGAAAGTACATCCGATATTTCTTTAGATGTAACAGAACCGAAGAGTTTTCCGTTTGCACCTGCTTTAACTTTTATTACAACAGAAATATTTTCAACCTGTTCTTTCTGCTTTTCTGCCTGCTCGATTTCAACAGATTTATGATATTCTTTTGCTGATTCTCTTTGATTCATTGTATTTAAATTTGTTGAATTAGCTTCAACCGCTAGTTTACGCGGAAAAAGAAAATTCCTTGCATATCCGTCAGAAACGTTTACAAGCTCACCTTTTTTTCCAAGAGCTTTTACATCTGAGTTAAGTATAACTTTCATTTATTATCATCCTTTCATAACTATATTTAAGCGTTCAGACTTTCGCTGTCTTGTAAATTCTCGCCTAAATAAGTGTTTATTGCAGAAATTAATTGTTCTTTAGCTTTTTCAAGTGTAGTTCCGGAGAGTTGGGCCCCTGCCATTGTTTGGTGCCCGCCGCCTTGCAGTTTTTCCAAAACAAGTTGTACATTTA
Organism: Clostridiales bacterium; assembly: GCA_003343705.1. Lineage (GTDB taxonomy): Bacteria > Bacillota > Clostridia > Oscillospirales > UBA644 > QAKR01. Next base: position 45,536 of record QAKR01000016.1, read on the forward strand.
TCATTCCGAAAGATCTTCCTGATATATTGACAACCCCATCTCTATCACAGAACAGTGTAAAGGAAGCCTTTACATTTTCTATATTTAAAAGTTCGTCTGCGGCTTGTGCTGCCGCCATACGTACATTGGGAACATTATCTCCGTTCCAGACGGAAATTGCTATGACTTTTTTATAAACAATAGCATTTTTTATCAGTTCAGCCCTACACATATACGTTTGCATATCAATCTGGAAAAGTTGTTTTACATTTACCGTATCTGCCCCGGCTTTACGTAAAAACGAGGAAGCTTCGAATGTATGCGGATTTGTGCGAAGTGTAAAAGATTTTGTATCAAGATATATTCCTGCCAAAACAGCTTCAGCTTCAAGTTGAGGCATTCGGGATATGTTCATATATTGCATTATTTCAGAAACCATTTCACATGCAGATGAGGCATATGGTTCATGATAAAAAACATTTGCATTTTCAATAAAATCTGCGGATTTACGGTGATGATCCACAACCATTATTTTTCCTGCATATTCAAGCACGGAAGGCATTATTGAATATCCGGCACGATGCGTGTCAACTACAATTACAAGGCAATTAGGCCCGGCCATAACAAGAGCTTTTTCGGCATCAACAAATCGCTCTGCAATTATACTGTTCTTTATTAAGCGTTCATAAAGAGGCATGGCCAAAGAAGTTTTTTGATCAAAAATAATCCCGGTTTTTTTACCGGCAGCAACAGCAATTCGGGAAAGACCTACTGAAGCGCCCAGGCTGTCAAAGTCGGAATATTTATGCCCCATAATAAGAACGTTATCAACATCCCTTAACAATTCTTTCAATGCCATAGCAGCCATACGGGATTTAACCTTAGAGCGTTTTTCCATTCCTTTAGTTCGTCCGCCGTAAAACTCAAAATCTGTTTCAGTTTTTACAACTGCTTGGTCTCCGCCACGAGAAAGAGCCATGTCAAGAGCCTGACGGGCAAGTTCTTCATTTTGGGAGAAATTACAATTCTGAGCTCCGATACCAATAGAAACCGTTGCAGATGCTGAAAGTTCAGGCAACTGTAAATTTCTTATTTTATCAATTATAGGAAATCTTTTTTCGGTAAAAGATATTAAATCTTCGTTTTTAAAAATAAACAGATATCTATCTTTTTCTATTTTTCTGACTAAACCTCCGACAGACTGTCCCCATTCGTTAAGAGTGTTTTCTATCATAGCCATTGCGCTTGTACGTTCGTTATCACGAGCGTTTTGAAAAAGTTCTTCATAATTATCAATTAAGATAATAGAAACAATCGCACGGCTGTCATTATATTTTTTTTGTAACGTTCTGTATTCAGTATTATCTATAAAATAAAGCAAATACATTTCTTTGCCGCCGAGTATAGAACAGTCGGAGTATACAATAAAGTTCTTATGCCCAAAAAACACTTTAGTTTCTCTTTGGGAAAGTATATTTGAGTTGAGTTCAAAAACCGATCCAAGCTTATTTACGCTTTCAGATCCGACATCAAGTAAAAGCTTATCGTTATACCATAAAAGTTCGCCTTCATTATCTGTTACTATTATAGGAATAGGGAAATCTATAAGTCTTTTTTGAGATGTCATATTCAGCATTGATACAACCGTTGCCGAAAGAGCTTTTGTGTTTCTTCGTCTTAAAAACAGATAAAATTCAAACCCGATTATGTAAATAATCGTAACTCCTGTCATAAATTCACTTAATACTGAAAATGATCTGACATTGAGTGCAATCGTAAAAACAGCAAGAAAAAGATAATGAAGCCGTTCGGTTATTTGAATTAAAATATTTTTAAATTTCATATACCGAACCTCCCGTTAAAACGTGATCGCACATCCGTAAGAGTGTCAAGAACACCGAGAAACGCAAGCAAAGATGGCAAAATAGTGATAACAGAACAAACAAAAATTACGAATATGAAAAGTGCAACCCTTGCAACTTTTCCGAAATCACGTGTTTTAAGAAAATACCATATAACGCTGAGCCCGCAAAAAGCCAGTACAAAGCTTAAAGTAGATGAAAAGATATAAATAACTAAATATACTGAGGTACTCTGAGATGTAAAACTTAGAAATGAAGAAAGTAAAACGCTGATCATATAAAGAACCGCCGTCGTTTTTGTTACACGTAAAGTGTCAAATGATGACATAAAAGAAATATCGTTTTTTGTACGCACAAACGCACGCTTCATTATAAAATAAACAAAAACAGTCATAAGTAAAACAGCTGCTCCGATGACTATCGGAGTTGAATAAACAACACTTATAAACATATTGTTTGCAAAAGTTTCTTTAGTCATTGATAAGTAAGGGCTTATAATTGCCGAAACACTTGTGGAGGCATATACCGAAAGCTGTGAGTATATACCGTCCGATATTGATGATACCATCTTCCGAAATGGTTCCAGAGCTTCACGCACCGAAAATATCGGGCTAACCTCAAGAATGTATGAAACACACATAAGTAAAAGCATCAATGATGAGGAAATAATTGACCCCATCGCAGTTTTACCTAAATCAAACTTATATCGATAACCTACACCAACAGCTACCCCCACAGGGAGGAATAAACACATGTAAAATAAGCTTTCTGAAGCGCTTTTGGTGTAAAGAAGAACAATCAAAAATAAAAACACCGCCGTAAGCGGAAGTACAGGGCTTTTATTTAAGGCTACGCTTATGGCACAAAACAGCGACGCAATTAGAGTTAATGGGAAGAATAGGTAAACAAGTCCGGACGGCAAAAAAACCGCAATAAAAACGCATAATAACGTTATTGCGGGAAAGAGAAAATCAAGAATTCTCTTTTGCATATTTGTACCTTACCTCTTTTATTTTAAACAACAGCTAACTTTTAGCGTTTATAATTTGTCCATGTCAATAAGTTTATGATTTAAAAAATAAACGCATTCGCTGTAGAAAAGCCCATTTTAATAATATTTATATTATATACCAATTTTTTTAAAATGTCAACATCAATTATATGATAATTTATATTATCTTGACAAATAACTTTATTTATGATATTATTAGAATATATATACGGAGGTATTTATGAACAGAACATTTAAAATAAGATATATTATTTGCCTTACTGCATCAATTGTTTTATCTGCAGTCGTGTTTTCATTGTTTTTTGTTTTTGGGCAAAGCGGCATGTTAGGAAAAGTTATAACTCCTAAGCAAAAAGCAATGCCCGATCAAGTTTCAGCTGTTATAACACAAAAAGATGAGAAGGAGCTTTTAAGAGAATCAATAAAAAAATATGAAGCATACCTTGCTTCGCCTTATTTAATATCTGTCACAAAAGAAACAGCTCTGCCGGAAGATTATAGCGTGGATATTACAACAATCCCAGATTTCCCTGAAATCAGCCTTGAAACAAACGCAGCACAAAAACTGAATGAGTTTCTTTCTGAAGCAAAAGCTAAAAACATAGCCTTTACAGTTTTTGCAGGTTATCGTTCTGCAGAAGAACAGCAGCAGATTTATAATAAAAAACGTGAAAGTGTAAAAGCTGCAGGCTTTACCGATGAAAAAATAATAGAGCAAAAAACTCAACTTTCTACTGATTTACCGGGGCACAGCGAACACCAAACAGGCCTTGCTGTTGACATAGGTCAAACAACCTCTGATGTTTCTTCTGAAGTTGTTCTGACAGAATTTTATAAATACGCAAAAGAAAATATTTATAAATACGGTTTTATAATATCCTATCCAGAAAATTCATATACAGGATATGAATTTATGCCATGGCATTTTCGTTATATAGGTGATCCAGAGCAAGCAAAATACATTAATGAAAAAAATATCTCTTTACAAAGCTATATTGAATATCTACAAGCTCAAATACAAGCCAACAGAACACGGTTGGAGGAACTTGAAAATGCAAAATAAACTCACTTTCCGTGAAATTGCTGCACAGTTTATAAATCCAACAGTTATAGGTACAGGGTTTATAAAAAAACCTTATCTTTTAATGCCGCTGTTACCCATTGCTTGTTTTTTATTTTTCGGCTTTCAAATTATGTTGGAACGATTTAGAGCAGGAGCAAATGCGAATGCCGCAGCAATTCCTGTTGTATGTGCACTTTTAGGCATTGCTTGTGCATTTTCTACTGCTGCTGTTATGTTTGCCTTTTCTCGGCTTGAGAAAGATACAACTTCGTATAAGGATTTTCTTGTTTATTCATGTACAGCTTTTTCAGGTACGGCAGTATACGAGCTTTTAGGGTTATTACTTAACCTTTCTTCATTTACGGCAACTTCCCAAAATTTCGGAATTACCGGTTTTATATGGCTTCTTATTCCTTTTTTGGCAATAGCAAGATATATTTTTGAAGAAAAAACATATCAAATGCTTTTATGCGTAACGTGTGCCGGTTCAGTACCCATGGTTATGTGGGGTATTCTCACTCTTTACGGAGGTACAGGCTTATGAAACTTTCAAAATACTCGTTTGCCGGGATTATAGCGTTCCCCCTTTTTCTTATTTCTGCAATTCCGTTTCTTGTAGGTAAGCAAACTTCAGAAATAGTTGTTTTTATAATGGGTGGGTTAGGCGTTTCCGCACTTGTGTTTTTACTGTTAACTTGGTTTTCCTGCCGTCTGGGAGTATATGAAAGCCGCTCTTGGCTTTATTTTATGCCATGTACAATTTTACAACTGATTTCTTCGTTTATTTTAGGTGTCAATACATTTTTACCGTTTTTTTCAGTCGGATTATTGATGGTTGCGATTGAGCTCACACAGGAGCTGAAAAATTCTGCCCGCCCGTCATTTTTAAAGTTTATTGTCCCTCTTCTTACTGCAAATGTAGCGCCGTCTGTTTTTGGGTTTGTGTTGGTGTATTCAGGCATAATTAAGCCGGAAAATATTTATTTTATGCTTAATTCAGTGCTCCCCATATCTTTCTTTCTGTTTATTATTTCATATACATTCGAAAGGTTTGTCACTAAACGACAAAAACAAAAAGACGACGTTATATATATGAATAAAGACGATTATGATGAAAAATAAAATTATAAATTAACAACATCTCAACTGGAGAATTAAAGTTTGATATATAACGATTACAATACTTATCTTAAAACAAAATACGGTGAAAAAATCTATAAGCTGCCTATCAATCTGCCTGTTACTTGCCCTAATCGTGACGGGACGAAAGGATATGGCGGCTGTACATTTTGCGCTGAAGCCGGCGCCGGTTTTGAAAGCTTGGACAACATGATACCGGTTAAGACTCAGCTTTCTCGAAATCGTGAATATATGGGCAAAAAATATCATGCAAAAAAATTTATTGCATATTTACAAAACTATACAAACACCTATCTGCCGCCGCAAGCCTTTCAAAAAGTTATGGAAGACTGCGTCGGCAATGATATTGTTGCCATATCAGTTTCAACACGCCCAGACTGTGTCGGAGATGAATATCTTGAAATTGCTTATGATATAGCTAAAAAGACCGGTACGGACATAATCTTTGAACTGGGGCTTCAAACAGTCAATGATCAAACATTGAAAATTATAAACAGAGGCCATACTTTAAATGACTATATTAATGCTGTAAAACGTATAAAGTCATATGATTTTGCGGTAGGGACACATCTTATTCCCAATTTACCGTACGATACAAAAACAGATATTATAAATGCTGCAAAACTTCTTTCGGATCTTGGTACAGATACTGTAAAGCTTCATAATCTTTTTTTGATAGAAAAAACACCTATGGCTCAGGATTATAAAAATCATAAATTTGAGATTTGCACATATGAAGAATATTTTGAACGCATTGCTCTTTTTCTACAACATATTTCTACCCAAATTGCAATTGAGAGGTTTTTCGCACGTTGTCCTGAAGAGGGCTGTGTATTTTCAAACTGGGGACGTTCCTGGCGTTGGCTTCAAAACGAGTTGATTACATACCTTTTTCAGAATAATATAAAACAAGGAGTTTTATATGAGCATTGATATTTTAAAAAATAAAACATTATATCTTTTAGATATGGACGGAACTCTCTATCACGGCGAAAAGGTAATAGACGGTGCTCGTGAGTTCATAAAAAAACTTGCAGACAGCGGTAAAGATTTTGTTTACATGACAAATAACTCCTCAAAAAGTGCTGAGGAGTATTTAAAAAAACTACATAGACTGGGGTTTTTAGCTGATGAGAAAAATATGTTCACATCAGGCCAGGCTGCGGCGGTTTACATAAAACAAAACATGCCAATGGCTCGTGTTTATGTCATGGGAACAAAAGCTTTAAGAAACGAGCTGGAAAAAAACGGTATAAATGTAACTGAAAACAGTGCTGATTGCGTTTTATGTGGTTATGATACTGAACTTACTTATGAAAAAATTACAAAAGCCTGTGGCTTTTTGTGTGAAGGGGCTGAATTTTTAGCCACTAATCCGGACATTGTATGCCCCGCCGAAGACGGGCGCTATCTTCCGGATTGCCGTACCATGTGTCAAATGCTTACTGCCGCAACTAAAAAAGAACCTTTTTATATCGGTAAACCTCGTGCGGAAATGGCTCTTTGCGCTGTTTCAAACCATAATAAAAATCCAAAAGATGCCGTTATTATCGGTGACCGTATATATACCGATATAAAATGCGGTGTAAATGCAAACATAACTACGATTATGGTTCTTTCCGGAGAAAGTACCTGTGATGATATTGAAAAATATAATATACATCCGGATTTAACTATAGACAGTATTAAAAACTTAATATAAAAGGGTGATTTTTTCGTCTTGATAATTATATTTTTTCTCTTATGATATTTTTATATATTATAAGAGTTTTTTAATACAATGGATTTTTGTAGGGTGTGTTGTGACTAATCTACTTCAAATAAAATTTACATTATATTAAAACAATTGATTCTATTGACATTTTATTCCATATATATTATAATAGCTAAAGGAGGTGTCTATATGAAAAAAATTGTTTCATTATTCCTCGTTATTTTGCTTATAACAGGCATTTGTGCCGGGTTTTATGCTGAACCCCAAAATCCCTTTGAACAAGAAGATAAAAAATGGTTGTACGATGCAAAAGCCTCTTTAAACAGTAACGGAATGACACCTTTCTCATTGGAAGAATCGTTTGATTCACAATTTATAATAACATTTTCTGAAAATGCGTCTCTGAGCCTCATTAAAGAGCGTCTTTCAGGGTATGAGTATGAACTTTTAGCGCGAAGTGACTGTCGTGTTTTCGGGATTAAGCTTGAAGACGTTAATTTGTTTCGGTTTATAAATAACGATATTTTAATTTCATGCGAAGAAGATAAAACTGTCTGTCTTGATTACATACCAAACGACGAGTATATTACAGATCAATGGGCATTGGATTCCCTAAACCTTTATAGTGCTTGGGATGCAACAGTAGGTGAAAATGAAGTGACTGTTGCTGTATTAGACACGGGCATTTTGCGTAATCATAAGGATTTTGAAGGTGTTAAAATTTCAGATGGGTATGACTTTGTAAGTAAGACTGCTTATGTTTCAACTGATGAATTCGGCCATGGCACTGCCGTATGCGGCGTTATCGCCGCTGCACAGAATAATTCAAAATTCATAAGCGGTGCAGCGCCCGGGATTACGATTGTTCCATATAAATTATCTAAATATGGATATTTAGAAGATAGTGTAATTGTAAAGGCAATATACATGGCAGCTGATGCAGGTTGCCGTATTTTTAATATGAGCTTTGGCGGATCATACGACGACCTTGCTACAAGAAGGGCAGTTGAATATGCATACTCAAAAGGATGTGTTTTAGTCGCTTCTGCAGGTAATGACGGAAATTCGATTTTAAATTATCCGGCTTCATATGAGAATGTTATAAGTGTTGCAGCTTTAAAAAAAGACGGAACTCGTGCACGTTTTTCACAATATAACGAATTTGTGGATTTTATCGCACCAGGAGAAGATATTCTTACCCTTTCAAATATAAGTGATGAATCAACTGAAGTTATGAGCGGAACATCATTTTCATCCCCATATATAGCTGCTTTATGTGCATTGGTAATGACATTTAATCCGAGTATTACACCTGAAGAAATGTATTCTGTTTTAAAAGTTAGCTCATCCGATTTAGGAGAAATTGGATATGACAGTTATTATGGGTGGGGGCAACCCGATGCGGTAAAGGCCCTTGAAAACACCGAAAAAGTATATGTTTTCGGTGCTTCTGACAAGGGTGTTTATTATAACGATGTAACATTAAAATTTAACAAGGGAACAGGTTATCTAAACGGAACAAAAGTTTCATCAGGTGTTAAAATAACAATAAGTGGGAAATATAATTTTTCTCTTATTGATAATGAAGAACGTTGCGATATTTCTTTTACTATAGATAAAAGAGGTCTTTTATTTAAAGGTCTTGAAAGTTATGAAAACGATAGTGTTAATATAACATTTGATAATGGTGAGGGTTTTATCGATAGAATCCCTTATGTTTCAGGGGCTGAATATTCTGTTGGCGGGTATCACGTTTTCACGTATATAAATAAATACGGAGGAATCGTTTCTAGGGATTTTTACATAAAACCTAAAACCGATATTTTAAAAAAAGATGAATTTACAACAATGATTTCTATGGATGATGAAATATGTGATCTTGCACTTTCATCTGATGAGAACATTCTATATGCGCTCTCTTCAAAAGAAAATTGTGTTTATTCGTATGATACAGATACTCTTGAACAAATGGGAAAAATAATAGTTTCCGAAGGTTCTTGCGGTATGAGAATAATAGAGGATAAAATATATGTAATTTATAAAAACTCTGATTGTTTAACAGTTGTCGATTTGGTGACCGGTGATGTTGAAAATATTCAGACAGGTCTTTTGGGAGCAAAAACATTTGCCGGAAATTATATTGTCTATGAAACTCAAAACAACACTTGCTTATATGACACCCAAAGCGGTAGAATTAGTTATTATGCATATATTCCTGATATTTACTTTGCACAATTTGACGGAGAATATATCTATATAATAGCAAAAAAATCATATGCAAAAATTAATATTGTTACCGGAAGAGTAATGTATGCAAAAAAAACATCGGAAGAAAACGCTGATACATCTGTTATTGTTAAAAATGGGTTCCTTTATGCCTTTGGTAATGTCTATAATGCGCAGACTGGATTATATATTTCCACCCTTGCAGGCGATGTTGCAGGCCTTTTAGGTGATGGGATTTTAACCTCTACCGGCCTTTATAATATTAAATCGGGCAGCTATTCAACAACAAAAAAATACAATTTATCTGCTTATGTTTGCGACAGTGAAAATAATATTTATTATTATTCAAAAATAGATAGAGGACTATTGTGTGAACGTTCTTGTGAAGATATTTTTGTATCACCAAAAATAAATATAGAAGAGACCACCTACAAAAATCCTATAAATATAAGCTCGGAAGGTGTTCTATATATAGGAACTTCCCCCTTTAAAAGCGGTGAATTATTTGCTGAAAACGGAAAATTTACTGCGTGCGCATTAAAACCTTTCGGAGCATATTCAACAGTACATTTTACAATGGACCTTGTTTCGGTGATAGTTAACGGGTATTTATTTGATGGTGAAATTATTTATAATATTCCGCTTAATACGCAGAGTTCAGATCTTGTAAAATCTCTTCAGACAACAGCAAAAGTATCTATAGATTCCCCTTTACACACAGGGTTGATTTTAACACTTACTAACGGAATGTATAATAAAAAGTTAATTCTTTCTTTTGATTTAGATGTAAACGGTGATGGTTTGGCAACGATTGCAGATGTCCGTGCGGCAATGCTTTCTGTTTTAGGTGCTGAAAAAATAACTGATGCACAACAATATGCGGCTGACACAAATAAAGATGGATTTGTAACAATGTCAGACGTCCGTCGTATGTTGAAAAATGTTGTAGCTAAATAATGCTTACTGAAATACTGTTTGCGAACGGTATTATCTTTGGATGGCAATTTTACCATCCAAACACGCAAAAACCGAAGGTTTTTGCGGTAAGTTCGCATTGGTTGCCGTCTGACCCCACTTCCACCTGGGACGCAAAAGCGGGGGTGTAAGGTTTTAGACGTATATATGGCTAAAACCTTACACTTGAACAACTAAAAACAACATGAAATGTTGCTGCTTTTTTATGATTTACGTTGTTCAGCATACATTAAAATAAAGTATAAATTATAGAGGTTAATAATGACAGATTTTCAAAGCATAATTAATAATTCCAAACATATAGTTTTTTTTGGTGGTGCAGGTGTTTCAACTGAAAGCGGAATTCCTGACTTTCGCAGTGTAGACGGACTTTATAATCAAAAATACGAGTATCCGCCAGAACGGATTTTAAGTCGAACTTTTTTTTATCAAAAAACTGACGTGTTTTATAAATTTTGTCGTGAGAAAATATTTCTTACAGGAAAAAAACCTAACGCTGCACATTTAAAATTGGCAGAACTGGAAAAAGCAGGTAAACTTTCTGCTGTAATAACCCAAAATATTGATGGACTTCACTCTTTAGCAGGAAGCAGAAACGTTTATGAACTTCACGGAACGGTTAATTCTTTCCACTGTACATACTGTGAAAAAAAATTTGATTTGGAATATGTCCTCGAATATCCGGAGGTCATTCCGGCTTGTTCCGAATGCGGATCACTTATAAAACCCGATGTTGTCTTGTATGAGGAAAGGCTTGACCCGGACGTTTTGCATGGGGCGGCAGATGAAATACGCCGTGCTGATACCTTAATTATAGGGGGGACATCTTTAGTCGTTAATCCTGCAGCAGGGTTGGTGAATTATTTTTCCGGTGATAATCTTGTTTTAATAAATAGGCAAGAAACTATTGCAGATTCAACAGCAAGCTTGGTAATAAGAGAAAACATAGGTGCGGTAATGGAGAAAATACTGGTAAATTAAAAAAAATAAAACCTTACACTTGATTTTGACACGATTTTCTGTTAATATATATATAAACATATATTAGAGGCTGTTATATGAACCAGTTTTTTACCGAAGTTATAACATTTTTTCAAAGTACATTTTCAAACCCAATATTATTGGTGTTTGATTTACTTGACATTGCTTTAATTGCTGTTTTAATATATTTTGTAATACGTTTCATTCGCGACACACGTGCAGCACAACTTTTAAAAGGAATAATTTTACTTGTAGTTCTTCTACAGGTAACCAGATGGTTTAATTTAACAGCTTCGGCTTATATTTTAAGTCAGGTTCTTGAATTCGGGGTTTTGGCAATGCTTATAGTGTTTCAACCTGAGCTTCGTTCTGTTTTGGAACGTGTAGGCCGTAAAGGTTTGAACAGTATTTCTAAGTTGGGTGCAGATAATGAAACAGATGAAAAACTTAATGCTATAAATGAGCTTTGCGATGCTTGCGCAAATCTTTCTGCAACCAAAACAGGTGCGCTTATTGTTATTGAAAAAGACACAAAACTCGGTGATATTGCAAAAACAGGTATTGAAATAGATGCTTCCATTTCAAAAGAGCTTGTTATGAATATTTTTTATCCTAAAGCCCCTCTCCATGACGGAGCGGTTATTGTCCGCAATTTCAGGGTTATTGCAGCAGGTTGTTTTTTACCTCTGTCAACCCGTAGTGTTGCCTCTGAGTTAGGAACCCGTCACCGTGCAGCTATCGGCGTTTCTGAAGTTTCAGACACTCTTGTTATTGTTGTTTCTGAAGAAACCGGTATTATATCTATTGCAACAGGCGGGACGTTAACACGCCGTATAACACCTGAAGCTTTGAAAAAACAGCTGGAAAATGCATTTATTTTGCAAAAAGGCGAAAAGAAAAAAGAATTCCTTTCAAATAGATGGAAGGAGAAAAAGAAGAAATGATAAAATTTGTTAATCTGTGGAAGAGGCTAATTAATAACGATAGTTTTTTAAAGATTATATCTGTTTTAATTGCAGTCTTTTTATGGTTTTGGATAATTAGTACGGCAAAGCCTACAAATAAAAAAGAATTTCAAAGTATTCCTGTTCAAATAAGTTATGAAGGCTCAATGCCCGATAAACAAGGTCTTATGATGCTTTTGGCTGACCAAAATATATTTGTAAATCTTGTTATTTCCGGGCCCCGATCAAATTTGTTTACGTTTTCGGAAAATGATATAAAGGCTACTCTTAATTTTTCTGCAGTTGCTGCACCAGGAACGTATCAACTTCCTGTTTCAGTTACATTAACCGATGAACATCTTTCAGTTGAGTCGGTTTCACCTCAAATTATGAATATTTCATTTGCAAAAAAAGTTACACGAGATATTGCGATAACTTCTCATAATACCGAGCCTGCCCAGGGAATTTCACTTATATCAAAAAATATAGATATTAATACAGTTACGGTAACCGGCCCTGAAGAAACAGTTAACTCGATAGAACAAGCTCGTATTTCATATGTTTGCGAAGGCGATATCCCTCAGCAATGTAAAATAGAGCTTTTGGATGGTTCAGGCACAAGTGTAGACCGAACATACTTAACTTTATCAAACGAAGCAGCTACGGTAACTGATGCTGTTTTTAGTAAGCAAATTGCAATTAAAGCTAATGTAACGGATAAAACAGGGCTTCCTGTTGCAGGAAATATCTCTGTCGCAGTTGCCCCTATGTCTGTTGCTGTTCGTGGCCCTTATGCTGCACTTACTGTCTTAAACGAAATTTCACTTGACACGCTTATGGTGGATATTAATTCGCTTGCTCAAGAAACTACCTATGCAATTCCGTTACCTCCATTACCAAGCGGTCTTTCATATACGGAACAACCTACGGTTACAATAAAGGTTTCTCCTCCTGTAGTGGCGGCTGTGCCATGACAATTGCTGCAAGAGTAGAAAAAATAAAGGGCGGAGTGGCAAAAGTTAAAACAGAGCGGCCTGAGGGCTGTCAAAACTGTCCTTCAAATGCAATTTGTGCAACTAAAGAGATTTATCAATGGGTAGTAAATAATGTTGGGGCAAAAGAGGGCGACGCTGTTCTTGTTAAGTCAGGTGATGATAAACGTTCGCTTATACTTGTCTCATATATATTTCTCTGCCCAATTGCTATTTTTTTTGTAAGCTATTTTTTATATACAATAAATATATTTTTAACGTTTTTTGCTGTTCCGGCGGCAGTAGCGTTTTTTATATCACTTAGTTTTTTAAATAAAAAGTATAAAAATTCATCCGAGATAATAAAAATAATATCGGAAGCAGAGATGCAAACACTATGCGCTAAGGAGTAAAATTGGGGAATGCAGTACAGTATCGGGCTTGATGTAGGCTCAACAACAGTAAAAATTCTTGTTCTTGACCAAAATGAAAAAATTGTTTTCAGCCGCTATCGGCGTCATCTCTCAGATGTGCGCAACACGATAGCCGCTGTTTTTAATGAATGTTTTAATGAAATGGGAGATCTTGCAGCTACCGTTGCAATGACAGGATCAGGCGGTGTAAGTATCTCACATTTACTGGGTATACCTTTTTATCAAGAGGTTGTAGCAGGGGCTGAGGCCATTGAAAAGTATGCGCCGCAAACAGACGTGTCCATAGAGCTGGGTGGTGAGGACGCCAAGATAACATACTTCGGTAAAACACCGGAACAGCGTATGAATGGAACATGTGCCGGAGGAACAGGCGCATTTATAGACCAAATGGCGCTTTTACTTAAAACTGATGCTGATGGCTTGAATTTGCTTGCTAAAAATCATACAACTATCTACCCGATTGCAGCGCGGTGCGGAGTTTTTGCTAAAACAGATATACAATCTCTTATAAATGAAGGAGCAGCCCGCGAAGATATTGCTGCATCCGTATTTCAGGCAGTTGTAACTCAAACCATATCAGCACTTGCTTGTGGTAAACCTATACGCGGAAATGTCGCTTTTTTAGGCGGGCCGCTTTATTATATGGATGAGCTTCGTAAACGTTTTATTGAAACACTTAATCTCACACCTCAAACAACGGTTATTCCACCTAATTCGCATGTTTTTGTAGCAATCGGTGCCGCACTGTTATCAAAAACAGGCAATGTTGAAAGTTTAGGCGATTTAACAAAGCGCATGGAGGAGATTTCAAAGCAAAGTTATGAAAAAGTAGGAGCTTTGCCTCCTCTTTTTGCAAATGATAAAGAGCGTAATGCTTTTCTTTCACGTCATTCAGAGGCTAAAGCGAAAAGAAGTGAGCTTGAAACTTTTACCGGGCGATGTTTTTTAGGCGTAGATGCAGGCTCGACTACAACAAAAGCTGTACTTGTAGATGAAAACGGAGCAATTCTTTATTCTCGATATATGTCAAACAGTGGCAACCCTCTTAAAAAAGTCGGGGAAATTATTAAGGACTTATATGAAAAACTTCCAAAAACAGCAGAGCTGGTAAGCGCAGGCGTTACCGGTTACGGCGAAAAAATGTTACAAACCGCATATGGTTTTGACGTCGGAGAAGTTGAGACAATTGCCCATTATAAAGCGGCAGAACATTTCTTGCCCGGTGTAGACTTTATTTTAGATATTGGCGGGCAGGATATGAAATGTATCCGGCTTAAGAACGGTGCGATAGAGAATATTTTACTAAATGAAGCATGTTCGTCAGGTTGTGGTTCATTTTTAGAGGTTTTTGCAAAATCTGTTGGCTATACAGCAGAAGAGTTTGCCAAGGCTGCGTTAACTGCTCAAACACCTATTGATTTAGGCTCACGTTGCACCGTGTTTATGAACTCCAAGGTAAAACAGGCACAAAAAGACGGAGCGACAGTTGCTGATATTTCTGCAGGTCTTTCGCTGTCAGTTATTAAAAATGTATTGCAAAAAGTTATAAAAATTCGAGATCCGCAAGAATTAGGTAAAAAGATTATAGTGCAGGGCGGTACATTTTTTAATGATGCTGTTTTACGCTCCTTTGAGATTCTTTCGGAAAGAGAAGTCGTTCGCCCTGATATTGCAGGTTTAATGGGTGCTTTCGGTATGGCTCTTATCTGTCGTGACCGTGCACAAAAAGACACAACAACCCTTATAACAAAAGAAAAACTTTCTGAATTCACCTCAACATCCACACTTCGTCGCTGTAAAGGCTGTACAAACAGCTGTCTTTTAACGATTGTTTCGTTTTCAGGCGGAAAGAAGTTCATATCGGGTAACCGTTGTGAAAAAGGTGAGGGGATTGAAAAGAAACAAACAGATTTACCAAACCTTTATGAATATAAATATAATAGACTTTTTTCATATGAACCTCTTAAAAACGCACCTCGTGGACAAATAGGTATAATGCGTGTTTTAAATATGTATGAAAACTATCCGCTTTGGTTTACATTTTTTACAAAACTAGGTTTTGAAGTTGTACTTTCAGACCAAAGCAGTAAAAAAATATACGAGCAA
>QAKR01000019.1 GCA_003343705.1 Clostridiales bacterium
AACATTACTGATGATAAATATATAATAAGCAATGCAAATAAAGGAAACATAACAAATACCCTCCATGAAGAATATATAAAAACAGTAACTGGGCAACTTCAAAAACATAAAAACAGGTTGACGGAGATTTATTGATTTATGAAAAAGATATTAATTACCTGCACAGATGTAATTATGTTTCAATTTCTTCTTCCCCACGCACTGTATTTGATAAGTAAAGGATATCTTGTTGATGTGGCCTGCTCGTCCCCTGAAGAATATAAAAAAGAAATGTATATGGATTATATACGTCAATCCCTTCCTAAGGAATGTAACATTTATAATATCAGCGCAAAACGTTCGCTTTTCTCATTACAAAACATTAAAGCTTATAAACAAATTAAAAACATTATAAACAGCAGCACTTATGACATAATATGGGCCAATGAACCGGTCATGGGTGTTATCACAAGATTGGCGGCTTTCGGCGTAAGAAGAAAGGGGAAAACAAAAGTTCTCTACCTTGTGCAGGGTTATCATTTTTTCAAAGGTGCACCTTTAAAAAGCTGGATTCACTACCCTGTTGAAAAATTCATGTCTCAGTTCTGCGACTGTATGTGTATGGTTAACTGGGAAGATTATTTCTTCACCAGAAAAAATATGCCCAAAACACATGTAGAACATATTGACGGAATCGGATTTGATGCAAACAAGTTTAAAAATGCGGACATCAACAAAGATGCTAAACGGGCTGAATTAGGTATATCAACCGATGATATTTTAATTGTTTCCGTAGGAGAATTACAAACAAGAAAAAATCACGAGCTTGTAATTCGGGCTTTAGCAAAATTAAACAACCCTAAATTAAAATACATAATTTGTGGCAGAGGAGAGCTTTTGTTCCATCTGACAAAACTGTGTAATGAGTTAAAAATATCAGACCGAGTTCAATTTTTGGGGCATAGGCATGACATAAATGAAATTTTAAAAGCATCTGATATATTTGCGTATCCCTCTCAAAAAGAAGGGCTGGGAATCGCCGCACTTGAAGCAATGGCGGCAGGTTTACCCATGATTACATCTAATATTCAAGTAATTAAAGACTTTGTTGTAAACGGTAAAAACGGCTATTGCTTCTCGCCCAAAGATGTTGATGGTTATGCAGAAGCGTTAAAAACTCTGGTTGAAAATAAAGATTTGAGAGTTTCAATAGGTAAACATAATACTACGGCTGTTGAAAAATATAACCTAAAAAACAGTTTAAATGAAGTAGAATCTATCATTAATTGTATTTAGGAAGTATATTATGTAAGCTTTACTTTAATCTATTTATTAAAAATTATTTATTGAATTCACCATCCCATACAGGTAAATTTTCAATATATTTTCCGTCAACGGCAGGAACATAATAAGCTCCATAATTATTAAGATTTTCATCAATTCCTATTACATCTACCGGAATCTGAACAAGAATTCGATAATATGGCATAAATATTTTTACAGAATCGGCGTTAGGATAAACAATTTCTATTTTTTTAACATATTCTGTTCCGGGGAAATCATAACAAACAGAAGTAATGTAGTTTTTATTTTCAAGCAACTCAAAAGCCTTTTCTTTACTTATAATAGGATAATAACCTATAACATTATCTAAATTCGGTTTAAAGTATCTGGAAAAGTCTAGCTCGCCTTCTTTATTACAATAAAACGTAACATAATTAAAGTTATAATTAATTATTTTTTGTGCAAGATCTCCCGTGTCATCAAATATCTGTATCTCATAGCCCTTTTCACCATAAAAATTATAATCTCCGCCACTTATATTTATTTTGGGATTTTTCATCCCGATATAGTCTTTATACTCATTCAGTAAGTATTCGGCAACCTTATAAAGATCTTGATAACTGGCATTATACGTAAAATTATATCCTTCCGGTAGTACAACAGCAGGTTCAAAGCTCACGGTAACATCCATTGATTTGTCTACTTCAACTCTATATTTTTCATCTTGCATAAAAACACAACTTGGCTTTAAGAATTCTTCCGGCACATCCTCTATTCCTTTAAATTGTTCAATGGCTTGTTGTTTCCTCCGTTCATCGGGAGTATTATCTTTTATAGGCAGATTTTCTACATCCATACCTAACTTATCAGCGGTGTTTTTTAAAAGTAATTTCATAGCTTCAAAGTCCGGATTTTCAACACCATAAATTGAAAAAGTTAATGGGTTTTTTATAACAGGAAGATGTTTGATATTACTGTTTATGTTCCATGGGTTTTCATTGACAATTTCGTCAATACTATATGCCAGGTGACTTTCACCGGGGCCATAACCTTCACCTAATATACTATCAAGTGTTATCACTGGCAATTCTTTTTTACTCACCAGTATAACACTGATTCCGATAATTAATGCCATACAAGCAGCTACCGCTATATAACGGCTGTATTTAAATTTTCTTTTCTTTATAACATTATTTTCTGCATTTTCAATTAGATCCGAATCTATTTTCCCTATTATTTTAAACATTTGATCTTGATTCATTATAACACTCCCTCCTTTTCAAGATAAACTTTTAATTTTTTTCTTATTTCATATAGCATAGATTTAATTTTACTTTCACTGTACCTATATTTTTCTGAAAGACTTTTAACGCTGTCACAATGCCAATATCTTCTAACAAATATTTGCTGTTTTTCAATAGATAACATTTTTATAAAATTACTTATTTGTCCTGCAATTTCATTTTCATGAATTTCATTTTCAACCGAAATATCAGAAGGTATAAAATCCTCTATTTCACTTAATAATATTGTAAACTCAATCCGTTTTTTTGCATGTTTTTTTCTATAGCAATCTAAAGATATATTACGAATAATACAACCTAAAAAAGTTTTTAAAATATTTGGTTTTTGAGGTGGGATAATGTTCCATGCGCTTAAATATGTATCATTAATACACTCATCCGAATCCTGATGATCATTTAGAATATTATATGAAACAGACATTAAATATCCGCGATATTTAATGTCTGTTTCTTTAATTGCCGTTTCATCTCTTTGCCAAAATAATTCAATTATATTTAAATCATCCATATATTCAACCCCTTTCATCTTCATACATAAAGACGTAAAATAAAATTACTGGTTGTAACATTTTTCCATTTTTTTATTTAATTAATAATAACTGATATTTTATAATATGTCAATAAATTATTTTGATAAAATTAAGGTTGTTAAATATGCATTAATATTAAGAATCCCTCCCGTAAAAAAAGGGATGGTAGACTTAATACAAACTTCCTGACCCCCAAAAGCTTAATTATAGTTAATTAATATTTAAGATTTTTAAGGTGTAAAAAACGTTGATTACCACGTTTTTATTAATTTCATCAGCTTTTTTACTTTTGACTTTTCGGAGCCTAAACATACCTCTGCACTCATGTCTGCCCCGAAAAGCCCAATCACAACGTTTCTCTTTATTCTACAGCGTGTAATAAGCCTTTGTCTACAAGCTGAAACCCTCCCGTTTTTACGGGAGGGTTTCAGGATATTATAATTTAAAATTATTTATCGTTTAAGCCAACAAGCTTATCAAATCTTTGTTTAGCTTCTATTTCAGCTTTTTCAAAGAGTTTGCCTGCTCTGTCAGGGAATGAAAGGTTAAGAGAAGAATATCTTACTTCATTCTTTATAAAGTCAGAGAAGCTTGCCGTAGGAGCTTTGCTGTCAAGTGTGAAGGGGTTCTTACCTTCGTCAGCAAGACGGGGATCGTAACGGAACATGTTCCAGTATCCGGCATTTACAGCACTCTTTGTCTCAGCCATAGCATTTTTAAGGCCGCCCTTGATACCATGGTTGATACAGGGAGCATATGCTATAATAATTGAAGGACCATGATAGCTTTCAGCCTCAGCAAGAGCTTTAATTGTCTGGTTGTAATCTGCACCCATGGCAATGGAAGCAACATAAACATAACCATAAGACATGGCAATTGCTGCAAGGTCTTTCTTCTTCTGGCCTTTACCTGCTGCTGCAAACTGTGCAACAGAACCTGTCGGAGTTGCTTTAGAAGCCTGGCCGCCTGTGTTGGAGTAAACTTCTGTATCAAATACCATAATGTTTACATCTTCACCGGAAGCGATTACGTGGTCAAGTCCGCCGAAGCCGATATCATATGCCCAACCGTCGCCACCGAAGATCCACATGGATTTCTTAACAAGCATATCTTTGTTTTCTCTGATATATTTGCCTTCGCAGCAGTCGCAATCACCAATAGCAGCAAGAAGCTTTTCTGCTGCAGCTTTTGAACCTTCTGCGCATTCTCTGTTTTCAATCCATTCGTCACAAACAGCTTTAAGGTCAGCGTTCTTTTCGCCCAAAGACTTGATAACATCAGCCAGTTTATCTCTGCGCTGTTTAACAGCAAGGAACATACCGTAGCCGTATTCAGCATTCTCTTCAAACAAAGAGTTAGCCCAAGCAGGACCGTGACCGGCTTTGTTTACTGTATACGGTGTAGAAGGAGCAGAACCGCCCCAGATAGAAGAACATCCTGTTGCGTTAGCAATATACATTCTGTCGCCGAAGAGCTGTGTTATAAGCTTAGCATAAGGTGTTTCGCCACAACCGCCGCAAGCTCCGGAGAACTCGAGTAAAGGCTGTTTAAACTGTGAACCTTTAACTGTAGTTGCTGCAAAAGGTGTTTCTTTAACAGAAACGTTTTCAAATGCATAATCAAATACAGGCTGTTGATCACGTTGTGTGTCGATAGGCTGCATAACAAGAGCTTTTTCTTTTGCAGGACATACGTTTACACAGCTTCCGCAACCGGTACAGTCAAGAATTGAAGCCGCCATTGTAAATACAGTATTATCAAGGCCTTTACCGACTGTCTTTTTAGTTTTAATCTGAGAAGGAGCAGCTTTAAGCTCATTTTCATCAAGGATAAACGGTCTTAAAACAGCATGGGGGCATACATATGAACACTGGTTACACTGTATGCAGTTTTCGGGGATCCATGACGGAACGTCAACAGCAGCGCCGCGTTTTTCATATGCAGCAGTACCCTGAGGAAGTGTACCGTCAACCCATTTTGTAAAGGTTGAAACAGGGATATCGTCACCTGCCATGTTGTTTGCAGGGATAAGAATATCTTCAACGAACTCTTTAAGAGAAGCGTCTTTTGCATCAACAACTACTTTAGCTTTAACATCAGATGAATCAGCCCAAGAAGCGGGATAATCTACCTTTTTAACATTTTCAATACCTTTGTCAATAGCGGCAAAGTTCTGGTTTACAACCTGTTCGCCTTTTCTGCCGTAGGATTTGACAACAGCGTCTTTCATATACTTAACTGCATCTTCAAGAGGAATAATATTTGCAATTTTGAAGAAAGCGGATTGAAGAATCATATTGATACGATTGCCAAGCCCGATCTCTTTTGCAATTCCGTTACCGTCAACGGTGTAGAAATTGATCTTTTTAGAAGCAATATCCTTCTTCATTTTTGCAGGAAGTCTTTCTGTAAGTGTTTCAACATCCCAGTCTGCGTTTAAGAGGAAAGAAGAACCTTCTTTAAGATCTTTTGTCATATCATATTTATCAACATAGGAGGTGTTGTGGCAAGCTACAAAATCAGCTTTGTTAACATAGTATGTTGAACGAATAGGAGACTTACCGAAACGAAGGTGAGAAATTGTTACACCACCGGATTTCTTACTGTCATACTGGAAGTATGCTTGAGCATACATGTCTGTATGGTCGCCGATGATTTTAATGGAGTTTTTATTAGCACCGACAGTACCGTCAGAACCAAGGCCCCAGAATTTACATTCGGTTGTGCCTGCAGAAGCTGTTTCGGGATGAACCGTAATAGGCAAGCTGAGGTGAGTAACATCATCGTTAATACCGATTGTAAAGTTATGCTTGGGCGCATCTGTTTTAAGATTGTCATAAACAGCAATAATCTGGCCGGGAGTTGTATCTTTAGAGCCAAGACCATAACGGCCGCCGACAACTTTAACGCCTGCAAATTCACTGCCCATAAGAGCTGTAACAATGTCAAGATAAAGAGGTTCGCCGATTGCACCAGGCTCTTTTGTTCTGTCAAGAACAGCGATTTTCTTTGTTGTTTTGGGTATAACGGAAAGTAAATGTTTAACGCTGAACGGTCTGTAAAGACGAACTTTGATCAAGCCGACTTTTTCGCCTTTGGAAAGCAAATAGTCAATTGTTTCTTCAGCTGTGTCACATACAGAACCCATAGCGATAATAACTTTATCTGCATCGGGGGCACCGTAATAATCAAATAAATGATAATTTTTGCCTGTTTTAGCGTTTACTTTGTTCATATAATCTTCAGTAACGTCAACTATTTTTGTATAGAATTCGTTTGAAGCTTCTTTAGCCTGGAAGAAGATGTCAGGGTTCTGAGCAGAGCCTCTTAAAACAGGATGTTCGGGGTTGAGTGAACGTGCTTTGTATTCTTTAATAGCGTCCATATCAACCATTTCTTTAAGATCTTCATAATCCCAAGCTTCAATTTTCTGAATTTCATGAGAGGTTCTGAATCCGTCGAAGAAATGTAAAAACGGAACTCTTCCTTTAATTGTTGAAAGGTGTGCAACTGCGCCAAGATCCATAACTTCCTGTACATTAGAAGAAGCAAGCATTGCATAACCTGTCTGACGGCATGCCATTACGTCGGAATGGTCTCCGAAAATTGAAAGAGCATGTGTAGCCAAAGCTCTTGCTGAAACGTGAATAACGTTAGGTAAAAGCTCACCGGCTATTTTATACATATTAGGGATCATAAGCAAAAGGCCCTGAGATGCAGTATACGTTGTTGTAAGTGCACCTGCTGATAAAGAACCGTGAACAGCACCTGCTGCACCTGCTTCTGATTGCATTTCAGCAACTTTTACTTCTTGACCGAAAATATTTTTTTGCCCTTTAGCGGACCAAGCGTCTGTAACTTCTGCCATTACCGATGACGGTGTGATAGGATAGATGGCTGCAACTTCGGTGAATGCGTACGAAACGTGCGCTGCAGCGTTGTTGCCGTCCATCGTCTTCATTTTTCTTGCCATAACGATAAACCTCCTGATTTGTTATCTATATAATTTATTAAATTACATTCTTTGTTATTATATCATAATTTAAACTTACTGTAAATAGAGTTTAGAAAAAATTTGCAAAAATATAGTCGTTTAAGCCGAAGAGAGCCGAACCCTATATGCCTCGTATATAATATTTTACGCACATCTGTGCATTTTTTGTCTTGCCATACGAGAGTATGGCTGCACCAAAGAAATACCCACCTGCACGCAAACTAATAATTGCGAGGTGCTTTGCAGTTTTGAGTGAGAGAATTTCTGTCAAGTCGAAGAAAAAAGCACAGGAATGCTAACCCAATTATTTCCGAGCATTTTTGATGATGAATAGGCACAAATTCGCCACTCAAAACCATATTGTATTCGACTATCTTCGGCTTAAGTGTCTTGTTATATGTTCTTAACTTAAAAACCAGTACAATCTCTCCACTATCAACTTTTCACTATCTCAAATTAATTATTTTTTGAGGCTCTTGCCCATTTCAAAGCCAGCATGGCTGTTTTACTGTCTGCTATTTCGTCACGGTCGATCATCGCAAGAAGCTCTGAAAACGGTATTTTCTTTATTTTAAGATCTTCATTTTCATCTGTATGAGGGTCGACAAAAGACGTAACCTTAGCCACGTAAAGATGTATTATCTCCTGAGAATATGCAGGAGTCGGATACATGGGCCCCATATAAATTATTTCATCGGCAACTGCTCCCGTTTCTTCTTCAAGCTCACGGACAGCACATGCTTCCGGGCTTTCGCCCTTATCCATTTTCCCGGCAGGTAGCTCCCATAAAGGGATTTCTGGCCCAAAACGAAATTGTTCTACAATATACGTGTTGTTGTCTTGATCAATGGGTAAAACACATGCCGCACCGGGATGTTCTATAACTTCACGACGCAGATTTTTCCCCTCGTTTTCATAAGTGTCAACGAACAGAGATATCATAAACCCGTCATAATTTTTTTCATGAGAAATTTTTTCCACTAAGTTTTACTCCTTACCTGCAACTATTCTGAATATAGCCATTGCGTCCTCTAATGCTACTTTATTGTTCCCGTCTATATCTGCAGCATACATAAAAAGTTCTAAAGGGCGTTTTTCAAACTTTCCTGCTACATATCTAAAAGCATTCATTGCATCAACAAGACTTACTTTACCGCTTTCGTCTAAATCACCTTTTAAAACATTGTAAAAATGTGCTTCATCACGTTCTGTCTGGGCTCCGGCTTTCATTTGGCTGTAGATTTGCAACCTTCCCGTGTTATCAGAATAATAACCTCTGGATTGCGAAGTAACACGCATTAGGTTCATTACAAGAATGTCCGAGTTTTCAAAAACCGAAAGCATTCTGTCACCTTTAAAATAATCAGCACCCACATTTATTAATAAAGATGACGATGAGTAAGAGGTGAAGTATTTATAAGAGCCGAAAGTGAATACATTAATTATTTTTTCGTTTTTAACGTTTTTAAGGGTGATATGATTAAGGGTTGCACTTATAGGAATATTAAACATAAATTCCGGGTAAATTGCTTTATTCTCATCATGATAACCTCCCCAGGTCCATGCAGCAAGGGTTTTATCGGCATTTGCTAGGCTGCTTCCTATACGTGAGGCAAGGGTTCCGTTATGCAAGCAGCCTTCGATACGCCCGTCTTGGCTGTTTTCGATATAAAAAGTGTTATAATAAACTGCAGAGATAACTTTTTTAATAAAATGATTGTTTGCCCCTTTAAGATGGATTGCGTTTGCAGAAGCTGCTATTGCACAGTTTTCAATGTAGTTATCCGCTTTGTTAGCCTCAATTGTAAAAGCATAATCTGCATATGAAAATGTATCTGTCTTAGGGTCATAAACCGGGTAATTTTCTGGATATATAAACCCGAGCTGTTTCAATCCCGCACCGTCTCCATTAAGAGTTACGACAGCCGCAGATGAAAGCTTATCTAGGTTTTTACCGTAATAAACAAATATATTGGTTGCGCCGTCCTCCATACGTCGAGGTGTTGCACCTGAACCACGCAGTTCCACCCCGGCAGGAACAATAACAGGATTTTCAAGACGGTAGTTTCCGGCAGGAATATAAACTACACCGCCTGTGCTCTTAGCATCATCAAGAGCAGCCTGTAATTTTTCGGAAATATCTTCTTCATTTTTATTATTAACACCGTAATCAGCTAAATTGTAAAGATAAGCCTGGGGTTTTTTAGCAGCGGCATAATAATCTTCTTCAACCGAAGGAAGTGTTTCGGTTTTTTTGTATATGGAATAATCGTTTTTCATATCGATTTTGCCGTCAAACACAGTGGCGGCAGCTTTTATGGGACTTCCGTCCATATCGTTTTTAAAGGCAGCCGTGCTTCCTTGTAAATAACAGTTTGAAAATTCAATTCCCCAATTGCCCACATCAAATCTCTCGGCATAAAAGGAAATTACGCTGTCGTAAACACGTATATCATAAAACTGACCGCAAAACTGAACACGCTCGCCGTCAACGGTATGCACACCTATATTACAGCCGTAAAGCTCTATGTTCAGAAATTCAGCCCACTCCAAATCGCCTAATCGAAGTCCTGTAAGATTTGCTTTTGTATATTCGTTTATTGCAGCTTCTTCAGGGGCTTTGTATTCAGCTCCGGCCGAAGCCCAGTATTTGGGAGAAACGGATATATTCTTAAAAGTACCTACATCAGACTGGTTTTTCGCGTCTATACAGTTATGTAAAAAAGTACCCTTCAAGGTGTCAACCGTCAGCATTTCATGCCCGCCGGTTACAATGCCGTCATAGCTGTTTAAAAATGTACAGTTCTGAACGGTAAACATCATACCTCCGGCAACTTTTACAGTGGGTGCATAGGGTATAACGTTTTCCAGACTCTGTTTAGGATAATAAACCGTAAGCCCTTTAATCCCTGATGAGGGGTTTAAAACAAAAAGATTATCCGTTACAGGCGTATCACATAAAATCACCGTACCGAATTCACCTAAAGTATCGGAATAATCGCCGAGAAGTGTAACATTAGAAGCAAGTGTCAGGGTTTTTGTTACAAGATACTTCCCTGCCGGCATAAAAACAGTGCCGCCGCCGGTGCTTCTGCAGTCATTTATTGCTTTTTGTATAATATCAGAGCAATCAACAACACCTGTAAAATCAGCATTATATTCTGGATTAGTTATAATATAATCCGCAACAACGGTATCCGTTGAAGGATATTTTGTTTCGATTATAACCGGTGTTTCGATATTTTTATTATACAGAGTTTCTGCCGGGGCTGCAGGTTTCTTTTCTGCTGCCGAAAATGAAAAAGGTATAGCTGTTAGTATAATTGTAATTAAAAGTACCGCTGCAATCCATTTTTTCATTTCTTAATCTCCTTAAAATATTTGCAATATCGTTTTATAAAGCAGTTTTCACAATCGGGGTTTTGTGCTTTACATATTTGTCTTCCGTGTGCTACCAGTGCATGACAAAAAATAAGGCTTTTGTCGGCAGGTATTTTTTTACGTAGCTCACGTTCAACTACCACAGGGTTTTGAGAATCAACATAACCCAACCTATTTGCAAGCCTTATACAGTGTGTATCTGCAATAATAACACCTTTTTCGCCGTATACCTCACCTAATATAAGATTTGCTATTTTTCGCCCCACACCACGCAGAGATAAAAGGTCTTTCATATTATCCGGAACTTTTGCGTTAAATTCATCTACAATTTTTTGGCTCATGGCTTTTATATCAACCGCTTTAGTATGAAAAAGCCCACATGAGCGTATGTAATTTTCAAGATTTTCAAGAGGTATTTTGCAAAAATCTTCCGGAGTATTGTATTTTTCAAAAAGTTCTTTTGTAACGATATTTACCCTAACATCTGTGCATTGTGCCGATAAACGAGACGCTACCAGTAATTCAAAGGGCGTTCTGTAATTAAGTGCGCATTGCCCTGCCGGGTAATGTTCGAGCAGAAGCGCGGTTTTTCTATCCATTATTTTTCACCTTTTATTTTTCGCCAATAAGCCTGTGCAGCTTGCTCTGATTTATTATTTCCGAATTTATAATAACACCGGTTTTTAATTTTATCCGGCAGATATTGCTGTTTAACATATGAATTCTCAAAATTATGAGAATATTTATATCCGCTGCCATGGCCGAGTTTTTCAGCACCACCGTAATGGCTGTCTTTTATAGAGTCCGGAATATCACCGTATTCTCCGCTTTCAATATCAGTCATAGCTTCATTTATGGCACAAACAACCGAGTTGGATTTTGGGGCTGTTGCCAGTAATATCACCGCTTCGGCAAGAGGGATTCTGGCTTCGGGAAGGCCAAGCTGTAATGCGCTGTCTACACAAGCTTTTGTTATTGCAATTGCCTGGGGATAGGCAAGGCCTATATCCTCTGCTGCAATAACCAAAAGTCTTCGGCAAACAGAAGGCAGATCAGCTGCCGTCAATAATCTTGCAAGATAATGCAACGCCGCATTTTCATCAGAACCTCTTATAGACTTCTGAAACGCCGAAAGAATATCATAATGAGCGTCGCCGTCACGATCGTATTTCATATTGCTTCTCTGTGAAAGAGCTTTTGCATCTTCAAGAGTCACTTTAATTTTTTTCTGGCCCGGTTTTGCAGTTGTTAAAAGCTCTACTGTGTTTATAGCTTTTCGCACATCTCCGCCGCAGCTTGCGGCAATATGGGCTTCCACGCCTTTTTCTATTTCAAGCTGAATATCCTGCTCAACAAAATCAAACCCACGACGAACAGCTTTTTCTATATCCTTTTTATCCGGGGGACGAAATTCAAAAACCGTAGAACGGCTTAAAATAGCATTATACACATAAAAATACGGGTTTTCTGCCGTTGAAGCAATTAGCGTAACCGACCCGTTTTCTATAAATTCCAACAACACCTGCTGTTGTTTTTTTGTAAAATACTGTATCTCATCAAGATACAATATTATTCCGTCCGTACCCGATAGTGTGTTAAGTTCGTTAATAACATCTTTAATGTCTCCAGTTGATGCGGTTGTAGCGTTGAGCTTATAAAGAGGCCTGTTTGTTTGTGCAGCAATAATTCCGGCCAAGGTTGTTTTCCCTATCCCCGAAGATCCGTAAAAAACCATATTGGGAATTGCGCCGCTATCGATTATCCGTCGAAGCGGCGCATTTTTGCCTATTAAATGATTTTGCCCAACCATTTCATCAAGAGTTTTAGGGCGAATTTTTGCTGCCAGTGGCTGATACATAATTTTCCTCAGAAATAATGTTGTATTTTCTATTTATAAATAGGATATTTTTCGCAAAGTGATGCAACTTTTGCTTTGATTTCATCATCAGAAGCGTTTTTAGCTGCAACATTATATAAGCATTCGGCAACAAGCTTCATATCTTCTTCCACAAAACCACGGGATGTTACGGCAGGGGTTCCGAGACGGACTCCGCTGGTAACAAAAGGAGACTGAGGCTCATCGGGGATTGAGTTTTTATTTGCGGTTATATGAACTTCATCAAGGCGGTGTTCATATTCTTTGCCTGTTATATCAAATTTTCTCAAGTCCACTAAGCTTAAATGATTGTCTGTGCCGCCGGAAACAAGGTCAAAACCATAATCAAGAAGGTTCTGAGCCAACGCCTTTGAGTTTTTAACAACCTGTTCGGCATATTGTTTAAATTCAGGTTTAAGAGCCTCACCGAAACATACGGCTTTTGCAGCTATAACGTGCATTAAAGGGCCGCCCTGTGTACCAGGAAAAATCGCTTTATCAACTTGTTTTGCATATTCTTCCTTACACATAATCATACCGCCGCGAGGGCCACGCAATGTTTTATGTGTTGTTGTGGTAACAACATCAGCATAAGGGAACGGAGACGGATGAGCACCACCGGCAACAAGCCCTGCAATATGTGCAATATCGGCAAATAAAATTGCGCCGACGCTGTGTGCAATTTCCGCAAAACGTTCAAAATCTATGGTTCTCGGGTATGCCGAAGCACCCACTACTATCATCTTAGGTTTGCATTCTTTTGCAATATGTTCAACCTCATCGTAATCTATACGATGTGTTTTGGAATCAATACCGTAAGGCACGATGTTGTAATATGAACCTGACATATTAACAGGCGAACCGTGTGTGAGATGTCCACCGTTGTCAAGGCTCATACCCATAACGGTATCACCGGGTTTTACAAAAGCGTAGTAAACTGCAAGATTTGCCTGTGATCCGCTGTGGGGCTGAACATTTACGTGCTCTGCACCGAATAATTCCTTAGCACGATCGCGAGCAATATTCTCAACAATGTCTACACACTCACATCCGCCGTAATAACGTTTTGCAGGATACCCCTCGGCATATTTATTTGTTAAAACTGATCCCATTGCGGCTAAAACAGCCTCTGATACTATATTTTCAGATGCAATAAGCTCAATATTACGTTGTTGTCTTTCAAGCTCCAGCTGCATTGCGTCTCCGACTTCTCTGTCGTAGTCGCGGACAAAATCGATGTTTCTCATCTTCATTTACCTCTCTTATTAAAATTTTATTAATATCGAATAAACTGAATATGCTTCTGCGTTAAAGATAATTTTATTATCTTCAGATTTTATGGGCAATGTTTCATTTTCAGAAAGATCACAAAGGGTTGCATAAACAGGCTTTTTACCTAATTTTAACGAAACGTTACCGCTTTTGCCGTTAAGCTCGCAAACACGGACTATTATTGCATTTTCACCGTTTTCAGGTGTTTTAATCGAATATATAAATATATTTTCCGAAACATCAGATATAAATGTTCCGCTTTTTTCAAGGCTGCCCTTACCTGTCTTTGTAGGGGCAAATACAAACGGGTGATTATAATCATATGCAAAACCAACAAGGTCTTTTTCACTTCCACCGGTAAGTGCTACACCGAATTCCATAATATGCATCCCGGCATCCGGAAGTGTATCAGGAGCTGTTGAATTTCTTATAAGAGTTAAGGCCATTGAATTCTTCTGGCACACAAATGCATATTTTGTTTTTGTAACAAGCATGACTCCGCTGTCACCGTTTTTTGCATATGCAAAACTCAGTGCAGGAACATCGTAAAGCATAGGTTTACGCTTTATTGTTCCAAAAGGTATATCGTATAGATAATTATCACATTCAAAGCCCAAAGGCATATAAAAACTAAACTGCGGTGTAGATTTTGAAGGGTCGCCCAGTTCACGAAAATCACATTCACATCGGAATTTTAATATGGGGCTGTCTTTATCAAGTATTATCGCAACATTCATTCCGGAAGCACCGAATTTTGCATTATAACTTATTCTCTGTTCCAGTGAGCCTTTGTGATATTCAAGCATTTTAATATTCTGCCCGGCGTTTTCAACCTTCATATATGGGCCCACAACCCATGAAGACATAGTGTTAGGCTCTTCGTGGATAAGTCGAAAAACAGCTGATTTTTCATTTAACATTTCTTTATTATGT
>QAKR01000013.1 GCA_003343705.1 Clostridiales bacterium
ACATCTGTTTTATTGAAGGCAGATGTTCTTTTCCTTATTTTATATTCAGGATGTTTTAAGAGCTTCTACGCCCCATTTACCGTATTTAGAAAACCAAAAACAATTGTTGCCTATTGAGCTCACATTTTCAAATAAATTTTTGTTGCTGGACAAACAGGCTGAAATATATAAAAAAACAGAAACCATAGTTGTTAATAATAGTTTTTTCATAATCAAAAACCCTGTTATTCTGTTTTATCAAATATGAGGCTGCACTTAAAGACAGCCTCAATTAATTCCATTATTTATTATTAAAATTTATTAATTTTTCCTGCAACATACTGGAAAATTTTCATTGCGTCGTTAAGCTCCACCTTGTCATTACAGTTTATATCGGCACAAAGAGCATAGTCTCCTGTAAGTTCTATTTTTCCGGCAACGTGCTGAAAGGTTTTCATCGCATCAGCCAAATTAATACGGCCGTCTGCATCAATGTCACCTTTAACAATTTTATACTCTTTTACTGTAAACGAGCTTTCAAACTCACCGTTAAATAACCCATTGCCGGTTATTTTAAGAGTAACTTTTGAACCGACCATAGAATCCGTAAGTTCAAAATAATTTTTATCAGCATCTTTAACAACTTCATCATCCAAATACCATTGGTAAGTTATCTCGGCGTTTTCCGGGCTGAGCTTTTTTAAATTTGCAGAAACCGTTGTTTGTGCCTGGAGCCTTCCAAACACTGAAACAGAACCTGTTAATATACATTCAGTGACAGAGACTGCCTTACTTGTAAGAATCCCCTTATATGAACCTTTTCCGGATACGGTTACGCTTATTTGCTTGCCGATATCATCGGCTGTAGGAATATACGTCTTGCCTGTAGCACCTAAAATGGCTACCCCATCACGTTTCCACTGATAAACAGCGGTTACGCCCTCCTGGTCAAGTTGTGCTGTCAGCGTTCTTGAATATTCAGGTAAGCCGGTAATTTTCAACCCGGAAATAGGAATTACCAAATCAATAGTATTGCTGAAACCGCATCCTATATATCGCCCTGAACTAAATACATAACATACAATTTTTCTGCCAGTAATATTTTCACTAATAAGCAACGTATTTTGGCTGCCCTCTTGGACAACTTTATCTCCGGATATCCATACATATGTTAAATCCGCACCGCTCTTATTTGTTTTTACGTCAGCAGTAAGAACTTGGCCGATTTCAACTGCACCGGATATTGTAACTCCCATACTAGTTGCTTCAAAAAACGGGGAAACCACTCCCATCGGTTGAGGATATTCATACCCCGATGAAGAATCAATTGTCCAGATCTCATCAAAATTAAAGCCCGGAAAACCGCTTATATTTTTCATCTGGTACTCATAAAGTGAAGTCCCTGGGCCACCTGCACCGCAGCTGTCCATGTAATAGCAGTCTTTAACATATGTATCCTCATACTCGTCTTGATAAGAAATTGCATAAGATTGGCGACTACTCCAAACAGTGCCTATATTATAGCATGCCATAACGAGCGCATGCTCTGTATTATTGGCTATGCCTGCCGAAATAAAGTCGGAAGAAATTCCCCCTGTATTATAGCAATTCGCAACAACCGTCAAGTATGAGTTTGCAACAATTCCGGCAGAATACGAATTGTATGCTTTTATGTCTCCTCTGTTTGCACAGCTGAACACATATATAAATTTTTCATAATTTGAAGAAACGGCATGGCCAACAATCCCACCTGCATAAGAATTTGAAGAAGTTATGTACCCGAAATTAAGGCATCCTAAAATTTCACTGGAGTTGCTTCCATCAACAGTGCCAGCGATACCTCCGGTACACCCGGAGGCACTTACTTTAGCCGTATTCGCACACCAGTATACTCCGGAGTCGGTCATACTGGCTACAATACCGCCTGTTTGAGAATCGTCTCCCGCAACAGGTGAAAAATTCAAACAATAAAACAGATCAGAATTTGTCATATCATAAACAAAAGAAGCACCCTGGGTAAAATAAGAACCGGAAATTGCTATATTTGTCATAACCGAATTATACATGGATTGAAAAAGCGGTTCCATGTAAAGCCCAGATATTTTTGCTCCCTTAGAGTTTAAAATAACATTATTCAAAGCCCGCTTGTTGCTCTTGGGAAGCATTCTCATTGAGCCTTCGGAAACAACACCAATAATTTCACCCACTGAATTATATTTGAATTTAGATGCGTCATTTATAATTATATCATTGGTAAGTAAAAAATACTTCTTATAATATGTTTTATCACATTTATCTAAAAAATACGCAAACTGTGCTGCATTTGCAATTTGATAAGGGTCATCTTTTGTTCCGCTTCCGCCTTCATATCCGGTGGCAATGCTTCCGTCCCAAACAGAAACAGCAGCCCAAGGCATTGAAAATGACGTGAACATTGTAATAGATATTCCCAAAACTAAACATACTGATAACAATTTCTTTTTTATATACATTAAATTCCCTCCGAGTTTTATTTGTTTATCTGTCGAAATTTTTTCTTCCCTTTGTACTTCAGAATTATAAACCGAATATTCTTTAAAAAGTATATTAGCTATTTTTTTCGTTTTAGTTATTTTCTTTCATTGTTTTGGACACTTGTACAATAATACTTTGTTGATCATAAATATAAAAAATTTCTTTGGCAAAAAGATCGTTTTCAATATGAGCCCTCCATTAAAACATTAATAATATATAATAATAACTACTAATTAACACGCACATCCTTTCATATAAAAATTAAATAATTATTTTCTATTATTTTCCATTTAAGTCTATCATAGATAATACAATATGTCAAGTTGTTTTGTATATTTATATTTATTTTTATTCACTATATATAATTTGAAATCGTTTTATATGCTTTATTGGCACATATTAACTCAGTAAGATTATGATAGTTTATCTAAATTAATTAGCTTATATTTTATGTGCTTGTATTTAAAATATTATAATTTGTCTTTTTTAATACATTTATATGTTTTTTATGCAAACCCACCATATAGGCAATATATTTTTCCATATTTATTTTACAATTTTCGCTCTTGACAGAATAAAAAAACAGGTGTATAATAGTCACATCAGCAATGGGGCTGTGAGCGAAATGCTTGCAGCCCCATTAATTTTTTTCAGGAGGTAAAACAGATGAGTAAAATCGTCATTCCCCAAGGATATAAGTCAACGCTTAACTTATATCAAACACAAACTGCAATAGGCTTTACAAACAGAACATTTGAGAAAGAACTGGGGCAAGCACTCAATCTTAAACGTGTTTCCGCACCAATATTCGTAGAAGGAAAAACGGGGTTAAACGATGACCTCAATGGTGTTGAACGTGCAGTAAGCTTCTCAATTTCAGAAACCGGAACGGAAGCACAAATTGTACATTCACTTGCTAAATGGAAACGAATGGCTCTTTATCGTTATAACTTTGAGCCGGGCGAAGGACTTTATACAATTATGAATGCCATTAGACGTGATGAAGAAATGGATAATATACATTCTATATATGTAGATCAATGGGACTGGGAAAAAGTTATAACAGCAGAAAACAGAAACATTGATTATCTTAAAGACACTGTTTGTTCAATTGTAGGGGCACTTTGCAACACCCTTGATAAACTAAAAGAAGAATATCCGGAATTAAAAACAGAGCTTTCTCGCGAAGTAACTTTTGTTACGACCCAAGAGCTTGAGGATATGTACCCGGATAAAACTCCGAAAGAACGAGAAAATATTTTTGTTAAAGAGCATCCTACAACTTTTATTATGCAAATTGGTGATTTATTAAAATCCGGTATAAAGCATGACGGTAGAGCTCCCGATTATGACGACTGGCAGCTTAACGGAGACATTGTTTTCTGGCACGAAACACTTGAGATGGCCTTTGAAGTTTCCTCAATGGGGATTCGTGTCAGCCCTAAATCCCTGGATGAGCAATTAACAAAAGCCGGGTGTGACGACAGACGGGAATTCATGTTCCACAAAATGCTTCTAAACGGAGAATTACCTCTTACAATCGGCGGCGGTATAGGCCAATCCCGTGTTTCAATGCTGATGCTTCAAAAAGCACATATAGGCGAGGTTCAGGTATCGGTCTGGGACGAACAAACCAAAACTGTATGTAAGGAAAACGGAATTATGATACTTTAAGGAGGAAACCTTTAAATGGCATCAATAACAGAAACCTTCGGCAGCCTTGTTTTCAATGACGACGTTATGAAAGAACGTTTGCCTAAGGACACATATAAAGCTTTACAAAAAGCAATATCTGAAAATATGGAGCTTGACAAAGCAGTTGCAAACTCTATAGCAAATGCAATGAAAGAGTGGGCTCTTGAAAAAGGCTGCACACACTACACCCACTGGTTCCAACCAATGACGGGAATTACAGCTGAAAAACATGACAGCTTTGTAGGTGTTGACCACTCAACAGGAAAAATGATACTTGAATTTTCAGGTAAAGAACTTATTAAAGGTGAACCGGATGCTTCATCCTTCCCTTCAGGAGGACTACGTGCTACATTTGAAGCCCGTGGTTACACCTCATGGGACCCTACTTCATATGCTTTTATAAAAGATAATACACTTTGCATACCAACAGCTTTCTGCTCATACGGCGGTGAAGCTCTTGATAAAAAAACACCGCTTCTGCGTTCAATGGAAGTTGTGAATGACGAATGTATGCGTATATTAAAATTATTCGGTAGAACAGATGCAAAAAGTGTTATAACTACAGTCGGAGCAGAACAAGAATATTTTCTTATTGATAAAAATGTTTATAAAAAGAGAAAAGACCTTGTTTTTACCGGTAGAACTCTCTTCGGTGCAAGAGCACCAAAGGGGCAAGAACTTGAAGATCATTATTTCGGATCTATCAAACCGCGTGTTAAAGAATTCATGAAAGATCTTGATGAAGAGCTTTGGAAACTCGGCGTTCTTGCAAAAACTGAGCATAACGAAGTTGCTCCTGCCCAACATGAACTTGCGCCTATATTTACAAACACAAACATAGCAAACGATCACAATCAAATCATGATGGAAATGATGAAAAAACTGGCTGACCGTCATAATATGTCTTGTCTTTTGCATGAAAAACCGTTTGCCGGTGTTAACGGAAGCGGAAAACATAATAACTGGTCCCTTTGTACGGATACAGGTTATAATTTATTGGATCCGGGAAAACACCCCCATGAAAGCATGCAATTTTTACTTTTCCTTACAGCTGTCATAAAGGCTGTTGATGAATATCAGGATTTATTGCGTGTATGTGTTTCGTCAGCAGGAAATGACCACCGCCTGGGAGCTAACGAAGCACCTCCGGCAATTGTTTCTATGTATTTAGGTGACGAGCTTACAGAAATACTGGAAGCTTTCACAAATGAAAACGCTTATGATAAAAAATCTAAAAAACTCATGCAAACAGATATTCATGTCTTACCGGTTTTTGCACAAGATACAACAGACCGTAACAGAACTTCTCCGTTTGCATTTACCGGTAATAAATTCGAATTCAGAATGCTTGGATCTACATTCTCAATAGCTGGCCCGAATATTGTTTTAAATACTGCCGTTGCTGAAGAACTTGGAAAATTTGCAGATGAACTTGAAAAAGCTGAAAATTTCGAAACAGCGGTAGGAGCTCTTATAAAACGTGAAGTTAAAGCCCATAGGCGTATAATATTCAACGGAAACAACTATTCGGAAGAATGGGTTAAAGAAGCTGAAAAAAGAGGTCTTTCTAATCTTCGTACAACAGTTGATGCAATACCGAAGTTTATTGAGCAAAAAAGCATTAACCTTTTCACTAAACATAAAATATTTACTGAAAAAGAGATATTTTCGCGTTACGAAATTTTGGTTGAAAATTATTCTAAAATCATTTCAATTGAGGCTTTGACAATGCTTGACATGGCAAAAAAAGATATTCTCCCTGCTGTTACAAAGTATTCTAAAATGCTTGCTGAAACAGCTTCACTTAAAGCCTCTGTCGGTGAAATGATCTCATGCGAAGC
>QAKR01000047.1 GCA_003343705.1 Clostridiales bacterium
TCTTATTTTGCCCGAGGGGTCAAATCCCGCGTGCCCGAAGGGGTCAAACGCACGCGCCTTTTCCAAAGATCAACAAGGAGAAAGGCAAAGTGCTTGCCACTAATAAAATCTACAATGACGGCAGCGGCACCATTAATATCCACCGTGCTTTTGAGGACTTCAAGATGTGGATGCCTCAATCCACCAAGGCGGAGAAACCGATGATGCACATATCCTTGAACCCGCATCCTGATGACCGTCTGAGCGATGCCGAGTATGCTCAGTTAGCACATGAGTATATGGAGAAAATGGGCTTCGGTGATATGCCTTTCATTGTCGTGAAGCACGAGGACATTGACCGGCACCATATTCATATCGTGGCACTTCGTGTGCGTCCTGACGGCACGGCAATATCCACCAAGAACAACTTTTACAAGAGCAAGGAGATAACCCGTGAGCTTGAAAAGAAGTATGGACTTCATACTGCCGAACGTCAGAAGATTACTCCGGATATGCCAATCACAAAAGTTGACCCGAATGGAGACGTAAAGCGTCAGGTGGCTATGGCTGTAAAGATGGTTGGTATGCGCTATAAGTTCCAGACATTAGGCGAATACAACGCCATCCTCTCCTTATATAATATAAGGTGCGAGGAAGCCGATGGACGCTATAACGGTCGTGAATATCATGGACTGGTTTATTTCGCTATGGACGATGACGACAAGACAATCTCAACTCCGTTCAAGGCTTCCCGACTTGGTAAGTTCGCCGGACGTGAGGCTATTGACCGGCGTTATCATAATGCCAAAGAGAAGATTGATGTCAAGCCGACTTTGAGAACCGTAAGGAGTGTAATGTCACAATCTATTGGCAAGGATGATTTCATGTCAAATCTCAAAGCCAAGAACATAGACCTGATACTGCGCTACACAGTTGATGGTCGTATATATGGAGCGACATATATCGACCATAACACCAAGACGGTACTCAACGGCTCTCATCTCGGCAAAGAGTTCTCTGCCAATGCCCTTGACAGGTGGTTCAAGAATCCTGATGAACGTCCGATGACATTGCGACCGGTACAACAATCTGACGATACCACTCAGGGAAATACCCGGAGTCAGGCATCAGAGGATTCGGGTAATGTTCATGGCAATTCTCAGTCGCATAGGTCTCAAAATCACAGTCAGACTAACGACTATGATTATACACCGGACTTCGGTCTTGGCGGTCTGTTCAGCGTGGGTCCGTCATTCGACCCGGAAGAGGAAGCCTTCTACCGCGAGATGCAGCGGCGTAAAAAGAAGAAACGTCGCGGTCCCAAACTCTAATTGTTAATTTCTAAATCCGAACAAGTATGTCACAACAAGAAGATGACCTGCGGTCACTTGCCAAAATCATGGATATGCTCCGAGGGGTAGCCATGATACTTGTGGTCGCAAATATATATTGGTTCTGTCGGGAACTGGTTGCCGGGTGGAGATTCCATCCCGAAACAATGAAGGTTCTCAGCAATCTCAATGATGCCGGGAGCCTGTTCTCTAATCCGTGGAACGCCAAGTGGTGGGCACTGCTATTTCTTGCTCTTTCGTGTTTCGGCACGAAGGGTGTCAAGAATGAGAAAATCCAATGGCGTCAAATATGGATTATTCTGTCAGTCGGGGCAACTCTGTTCTTTCTCAACTGGTGGATGCTCTATATTCCATTGACGTTTCTTTACATCATCACAACTGTGGCTGGTTTTGTATGCCTATTGTTAGGTGGTGTATGGATGAGCCGTCTGTTGAAGAACAATATGATGGACGACCGTTTCAACGAGGAAAATGAATCGTTTATGCAAGAGACTGAGAAAAAGACAAATGAGTATTCCATAAATCTGCCCACAAAATTTTTCTATAAGAAGAAGTGGAATAAAGGCTGGATAAATGTCGTGAATCCCTTCAGGGCGACAATCGTGCTTGGCACACCCGGTTCCGGCAAGTCATACGCTGTGGTCAACAACTTCATCAAACAGCAGATTGAGAAGGGCTTCAGCTTATATGTCTATGATTACAAAAGTCCTGATTTGACGATGATTGCATACAATCATATGTTAATGAACATGGATAAGTACGGCAAATATCCACCTCGGTTCTGTTTTATCAATTTCGATGATCCGGAACATTCCCATCGCTGTAATCCAATACACCCGGACTTCATGACGGACATTGCCGATGCCTATGAATCAGCATATACCATCATGATGAACTTGAACCGGACTTGGTTGCAAAAACAGGGCGACTTCTTTGTAGAGTCTCCAATTGTGTTGTTCGCAGCAATCATCTGGTATTTGAAGCGCTTTGAAAATGGCAAGTATTGCACTTTTCCCCACGCCATTGAGTTCCTGTGCCGCCCTTATGAGAAGATCTTTCCAATTCTAACTTCCTATCCGGAGTTGGAAAACTACCTGTCGCCATTCATTGACGCATGGCAGGGCAACGCACAGGAGCAGCTTCAGGGACAGATAGCATCTGCCAAAATCCCTCTTACGCGCATGATTTCGCCTCAGTTGTATTGGATTATGACAGGCAGTGATTTTACGCTCGACATCAACAACCCCAAGGAGCCGAAAATTCTATGTGTCGGAAACAATCCCGACCGTCAGAATATCTATGGCGCCGCACTCGGTCTTTACAATTCCAGAATTGTGAAGCTCATCAACAAGAAGGGAATGTTGAAATCCGGAGTGATTATAGACGAACTCCCGACCATATACTTCAAGGGACTCGACAATCTTATCGCCACTGCTCGAAGCAATAAGGTTGCCGTCTGCCTCGGTTTTCAGGACTTCTCGCAGTTGAAGCGTGACTATGGCGACAAGGAGGCCGCAGTGGTAATGAACACCGTCGGCAATATATTTTCCGGTCAAGTTGTCGGAGAGACTGCCAAGACACTCTCCGAGCGTTTCGGAAAGGTGCTTCAGCAGCGTCAGTCCATGAGTATCAACCGCAATGATGTGAGTCATTCTTTCAATACCCAGATGGACAGCCTAATCCCTCAGAGTAAGATTTCCACTCTTACACAGGGTATGTTTGTAGGCTCCGTTTCCGACAATATCGACCAGCGTATTGACCAGAAAATCTTTCATGCCGAGATAGTGGTGGATTCTGAAAAGGTCAAGGCGGAAGAAGCAAGATACCAGCCTATTCCGATTCTTACAGACTTCAAGGATGATACCGAGGACAAATCAAAAATGAAATATGTGATTCAGAAGAATTACGAACAGGTCAAGAAAGATGTCCGTGACCTTGTAGATCGAGAAATAGAACGAATCAAGGAAGACCCGGTTCTATGTAGATTACTTCCCAAGGGTATATAAACGAAAATCCCGACTCATTCAGTTACTGAATGGGCCGGGATTTTCATTTTATTGCGCTTTCACATAGTGAGTTATGCGCTCAGGCTTTCATATTCGTCGTATTCATCGAAGTCGTCATATTCATCGAAGTCATCTTCGATATATTCGATGTCATCCTCCTCGTCCTCTGAGTCGAAACCTTCGTAGTGACCGGTGGAGGTGATTGATTTGAACACTTCATCTTCGGGGGTGTCAGTGGTGACAGCGTCTGCGAAGATTCTTACGAGTTCTTCCTGCGGAATCTCTTCATTGAAGCATCCGTCTTCTTTCAGAGCATGAAACAGTTCGGCAAACTGCGCTATGTTAAAGCGTATGGATTCTTTCATACTGGGAATTTCGGATTTAGTGGGTGGACATCAGGCTCTGTTGTCATCATTGTCAAGTCTGCGCTGAATGTCTTCCTCAACGCCTTTTCTGAGGCTGTCAAGGAATTCCGTGACGCTCTTGCAGGACTGCTTCGACTTGAGCGAGGAGATGATGTTGTTGACGTAATGCACTGTCACGTCGAGGTTGAGTGCGGACGCCATGTTGCGTACCAGCTCTGAGAACGAATCATCGTCCATGATGCAGCCGCCTACCTTTATGGCATGGCACAGGTGGGCGAAGTGTGATTTGGGTTTGCGCCAGCGGAGGGTGCTTTTGATGTCCGGCACACCGGTTTCAGGGGTGAATCCGGTCATGGCAGAGAGCGACTGGAGCTTTCGCGACACATAACTGTGTGCGGTATTGAAGGCTGATGCCAACGCCTCGTTGACCTGATTGAGCATCATACGGCTCTTGATTTCCGATAACTGGATGTCGGCGATAGTAAGCAGTTCCAGCGCGTAGTTGTGCATGGGTGAGCCTGTTGCTGTGACCTCATGGATGGTTATGATGAGGTCTGTGAGTTGTGCAGGAAGCTCTGCTGAGAAAAGGCCCTGACGCAGATTCTTAAATACTTCAAGATTTGTCAGGTGGAACAGATCCAAACGTCTTGTTTCCATAAACAAATAGTTTTTTGTGGTTTCGAGGCATTCAACCGTGAATGCAGAATCATAACAAGCTGAATAGTCAATTTTGTTCGTTGTCGTCTATTAGTCAATGCGTTGAATTGCTGTGTTTTATGTAGTTGAGTGTATTCAGAATGTATTTTGAACTGTCTTTCTACATTCAAAAATGTCTAAAGTGTTTTCAACCAAAAGAACTTTATCTGCTGATAGAATGTTTCTTAATGTGTATTTGAGATTTCAAGACTTCATTTTCTCCCCCAAAATTGGATATATCGAAGAAAAAATGAAAAAACGACCGAAAAAGATGCCTTTATCCGAATGGAAGGTGCTCCTTTTTGCCTCAAAGGATGCGCCACTCGCGCTGCTGCTGGACTCAATCCCGGCAATGAGGTCACGTGTTACCATAACCCATGACTTCAAAAAAGCAATAGCGGAGATTAACGGCGGCAACTATACTCACGTTATGTCTGATGTCACTCAACAAGACCCGGTCGCCAGAAGAATCATGACGTGGGTTCATATAAACCATTCCGAGATCGAAACCTGTTTTCTTGGAGTAAATGGTCATCCAAGTGGGGAGATTGATATATGGGAACTCTCTAACGGTAAGATTTTCACTCACTCAATGACTGGAGTGGACCCGCTGACCGAGCCGTTGAGTGTCCTGTATTCCGAAGAAACGCCTCTGAAATGGCTCAGTCATGCAAAATGTGAGTGTCTGCAAGTCCGTGAAAGGCTGAATCCCCGAAAGAATAATGTGGTTTTGATAATGGGTGCCGGAGGAACCGGTAAGGCAGTCCTCGCGCAGATTGCCCATTTCAGTAGCCCGCGATGCGAAGGGTTGTTTGTATTTGCCAACTGTAGCTCAGACAGTAATATCCCCAATGATACTGTATGGACGGTGGAGTGTGAGAACCGATTCCGGAAAAGCGTCAGGCACATGTTCGACCAAGCCGACAAGGGCACCTTATATATTCATGACATTGACAAACTCGATCGGGTTGCTCAAAAAATTATGTATGAGGAAATCAATAAAGTTGTGGATGCTCCTGTCGCTGACAAGAATCCCCGTCTTATAATCTGCGCCACAAACAAATACCTTGAACACGAGGTAGGCAACGGAGACTTCTCCGCTGAGTTATACGCGCTTATCAGCGACTTTATCATCAACGTTCCTTCTTTAAGCCAGTTTAAGGAGGAATTGCCGATGCTGGCAGACAATCTATTGAGGGCATATTGCCTTACGGCAAAAATTTCAGAACGGAAATTCACTAAAGATGCACTGGAGACTATTCGCGCCCATGTGTGGGATGAGAATCTCCGAGGTCTTTATCAAGCTCTCAAACAAAGTTATATGATGGCTGACTCCATGTATATCAAGCCCTCTCACATGAACCTTACGCCACATCTTGACAGGAATGACTCGCTGATTGACCAGAGCCATAGCATCAAAACAGCTTTGCTGAATAACAAAGGGGTTGTTATAAGAGCCGCAAAAGAGCTTGGCATATCAAGAAGCCATTTGTATAATCTCATGACGTTATTAGAAATCCCGCATGGATTTGGCTTGCCCCCTCTAAAGAAAAAACAACGACTGGAAATGAAAAAGAATAAAAACTCCGGAGAAAACAAATAGAAATCGCCGAGACCACGACCGCTCCCGGTGGCAGTTTCGCCACCTCGACTTTTGCCGCCTCCATCTTATCAACGGCAATCGGCTCGTATCCGGCTCGCGTGAGCAGGCCCGACATAAGCCGACGGTCGGATTCGGAGGCTTCTACAATGAGAATCTTGTTCATTGTTAGATAATTTTTGAATTATTAAAATACACAGTCAGATACGTTCCATGAAAGAGCATGAAACGTATCTGATTTTTTGTAGTTATTTGTCAGAATATCACATAAGTCATGTGTTATTTGGTGCGGTTTACTATATGGATCGTTTTGCCATCCTTATCAAGCATATTCAGTCTGAGATTATTTTTATCGGCGGTTAGGACTGAAAATCCGGGAGAATCATTGCAGAAAACAGTGCCATCAATTTTTTGCGGAGTCCTCGTGAGGGAGCCGGATGTATTGACCACATAGTCGATTTTTGAATC
>QAKR01000020.1 GCA_003343705.1 Clostridiales bacterium
ATATGATGATTTTTTTGTAAGTTCAGATATAGAAAGAGACTTTTATAAGACTGTTTTATCGGTAAAACCGTATTCTGTCAGCTATGATGTAAAAGAGTTTGAAAATATAGTTTCTGTAAGTAAAATGCTTGAAGATAACAATATCAAAGCCGAGTCTGCTGCAAAAGAAGTTTCTTCTTTGCAAAACACATTTGAAAACCTCAATAAACTGTTTTTAATAGTTTCTTTATTAATTTTAACTATTGGACTCTTTATCAGCGTTATATTACTTGTTAAGTTTCAAAACAGCAGATATAGAGAAATTGGCCTGCTGTCAGCCTTGGGTTTTTGTAAAAATACTATAAGAACCATAATCATAAGTGAGAATGTTTTATTATCAGTTGCAGCAGCATTCTTTAATGCTATGTTTATCGGGGTAACTTATCTGATTACTAGTGTTTTTCAAATGGGGCTGATAATTACAGCTCCTCAAATAATACTTTCCATACTCGGCACCGGTTTTGCTGTTATAATAATTAGTATTACAGTCAGTTATAAGTTGATTCATACAGAGCCGGCTGTCGCTTTGAGAATGTAACAGTAATTTATTAGTATAAAAGGGTTGTGTATATTTATAGCTGAATAATTAAAAAAATAAAATCTATCTTAGGTTATTAACATTCAGCGTGTTTCATGAAATCTATTTTTAATTAGGATGAATTATTATAAAATAATTTAAAGAACAGAGCAATTTTTAAAGTTGCTCTGTTCTTAACGTGGATTTAAAATTTTATATCTTTTTTATTGTTTCAAAAATATCGCCGTTTGCCGCTTCTGTATTTGATTGAGCACCGACGATTTTAGCCGCAACTTTACCGTTTTTGGTTATAAACACATCGTTAGTAAGTGCCAAATCAAGGTATCTGCCGGTGTTCTTTTTAAATTCAGTTATCCCGACTTCCATATAAAATCGCCTCCAAAAATATTGTTTGCGAATTTTAATGATTAAAACTTGAAAATTATGTAAGTTTACAATATTATCAAATTTTTTACAGCCTGATAACTCTTTGTTTTATAGTTGGCCGAAAGCAACTTTTGAGCCTGTTTCGACAGCACGTTCAATACATGCTTTATAATCATGTGAACGGTCGTATTCATAAATAAATCCGGCAACGGTTGCATCACCTGCACCGACAGAATTTTTTAAAACCCCGGTAGGTGCTTTTTTCATATATTCATTTCCGAACTCATCGAGTAAAAATGCCCCGTCTTTACCTAAGGAAACCATTATATTTCTGGCTCCCATTTTTTGTAATTCCTTTGTATAATAGGGGAGTTGTCCTTCTGTGTCTGTTTCAAAAATTCCGTCAAGTTCTTCTTTATTGGGTTTTATTAAAAACGGATGCAGCGAAAGTGTCGGTAAAAGATGAGGCTTTGTAGAGTCTACAATTGTTCGGCATGACACCTTTTCCATAATAACTTTATAAATATCATCAGGTAAAGTTTGAGGTACACTTCCTGATAAAATAAGAGTATCATTTGATTTGATTTTACTGATCTTGTTAAAAAATTCATCCAACGATTTATCATCTATGTCAGGTCCTCGCCAGTTTATTTCACTTTCCACTTCTGTTTTTATCTTCACGTTTATTCGTGTATAGCCGTTTTTGAGTTCAATATAATCAGCGTTTATTCCTGATTGTTCAACTAATCTTGCAAATTCTCTTCCGGTAAAACCTGCTATAAATATAATTGGTACGCTTTCAAGTCCTAATTTTTTTAAAGCATATGAAACACGTATCCCTTTACCTCCAAAAGAAATATCTTCTGCCTTGGCTCGGTTTGTTATCCCTGGCACAAACTTATCACACCAAAGGGCGTAATCAAGTGCAGGGTTAAAAGTTACGGTATAAATCATTTTTTATTCCTCCTGTATTTACTCATAAGAATAAATGCATTTTTTATCATTTGTTTTATTTCATCATCAGGAATTTTCCCGTCTATGTAAACAGAATTCCAATGCCGTTTATTGCATCTGTATCCCGGTAACACACTTTGCGGATATTCGTTTCTGA
Organism: Clostridiales bacterium; assembly: GCA_003343705.1. Lineage (GTDB taxonomy): Bacteria > Bacillota > Clostridia > Oscillospirales > UBA644 > QAKR01. The sequence continues at coordinate 2,055 of QAKR01000020.1, forward strand.
GCCGTATTGCTTCTTCAGGGTCACATTTCATTACAAGATGTATCGGTTCTGAGCCTTCATAAACATCGCAAAATTCGTGGGCGTCGGCAGTAGAAAGAACAAGGGGATTATTTCCGTATGGATATCTTATACAAGCACCTTCAAAAGAAAGTGCAAATTTTATAATTTCATCTTCAGTCATCATTTGAAACACCTCGTTTATATAATAACATATTATATTTTGATTTTCAAGTATTAAAATACTTGGGAAAATATGTAATCCACAATTAGTATTGACTTTTGACGAAAAATGTCGTATAATATTCTATATTAACTGATTGGAGGTGCATTAACGTGAAAAAAGTTTTTACTTTATTTTTAAGCGTTGCAATTTTTATTTCGCTATTCACGTTTATCAGTATTCCTACATCAGCCTCCGGTCTTCTTTCGGCTGACGAGCTTGAGTCAAAACTAGGGACGGTTATAGCTGATATTAATCCAAACGGTGATAGCTGTTATTTTACCGGTAAAAATCCTCTTTCTATTGATTATTGGGTATGGAAAGATAACTGTTCATGGTCATCACATGCTCACGAACATAATGAATATCCTCCCGGCAGCGGACACTGTGCTCAGTATATTGGCCAATGCACATGGTATGCATATGGCCGTTTTCTTGAAGTTTACGGTATTGCATTAAAAGGCAGAATACCAAATGCCTGCGATTGGCTTAATGTCATTCCTTCAAACAACGCAGATCAAGGTGTTATATATTCAACTGACGTTCAAAACCCTGTTGTCGGTTCTATATTTGTAAAAAATAACTCATCGTTCGGCCATGTTGGATTTGTTGAAGGTGTATCAGATGACGGAAATTACGTTTATTATACAGATGCAAACTATAACATCTCCGGCTCTAAAACAAATTTATTCGATAAAACAGACGGCCAGGTTCGTAAAAAATCCCTTGAATCTTTTACAAAAGGTGTTGTCGGATACATATACACAAACGATACGGCTCTTCCAGGCGACCAAGACGGCGATACTGAAATTATGCACACTGTAGTTACCAATAACTGTGAACCGGGTTCTGTTAATGTCAGAAATTCTCCTGGTGGGTCGGTTATAGGTAGTTTGTTTTACCGAGACGTTGTTTCCGCTTATCCTGATAGTATAACAAATGTGGACGGGCTTGACTGGATAAAAATTAAATATAACGGAAATAAAGGCTATGTTGCATTAAAGTTCTTACGCAAAGGTATAGCGGCTCAAACAGAAAATATCGGGCGGGCATTAACGGAAGCTGAGCTGGAAGACAGTATTGGCATTAAAACTGCAGATACACAAGGTTCAAAATTTACGTCAAACAATCCCTTTAATGCATATACAGAACAGTGGTATGCCTACGGCCGTTTTGCAGAGCTTGCAGATATAAATTTAAATAACGTGTCAACAGATATTTCAGGATGGCTATCATCAATTCCTGCCGAAAATTCATCTAAAGGTATTGTTTCCCAGTATGGTGGAGATCCAAAAATAAATTCCATATACATAACAGATAACGGCACTGCAGGCGTAATTGAAGGGTTTTCACGTGACGGTAATTCTCTCAATAAATATGTTTATTATTCCTCCTACAATACCGGTTATGAAATAAAAAAAGCAATTACATCTGATTTTGTTAAAGACATAAAAGGATATATATATTCTCATTTTATTCCCGTAAGTCAGCTTGAAACAGATACAGTAACACTTGCCCTTGTACAGGGTGAAGGTTTAACTGTAAATGCAACTGTGCTTCCTACTGATGCCTCGGATAAATCTCTTACATGGTCAAGTGCAAATCCTGAAATCGCAAAAGTCGAAAACGGGCGTGTAACAGCTATTTCGGCAGGGGAAACAACTGTAGTCGTTACGGCTTCTTCAGGCCTTTCAAAAACAATTTCTGTACGTGTGTTCGAAAGTAATATTTTTGCTTCCGATATTGAATTATCAACAGAAAATCTTACTATTGAACGTGGCCGTGCTGATAGAATAATTGCAAAAGTTTTACCTGAAAATGCCACAAATAAGAATATAACATATATTTCGGAGAATCCTAATGTTGCAACAGTTTCTTCTCTGGGAATAGTATATGCCAAAACCTCCGGTGTTACAAATATTAATATTATTTCCGGTGATGGCACTGTTATGAAAAAATGTAAGGTAACTGTTACATTCGGCCAAATAGCATGGAGCGACTGGATGGAAAAACTTCCTGATTTGCCGGAAGGAACTGCCACTGATATGAGTGTTTTCTTCCAACATAAGTTGCCTGACGGATCATGGTCTGAATTGCTGCCATATAATATTGACGGTGAAGATTATTTGTTTACCGTTATGCGTCGATATGAACTTCCGTTTTTATTGGGTGATTGCAATTTTTCAGGGAAAGTTGAACTTTCGGATGCAATGCTCCTTTTTCAATTTGTTGCAGGTCATCTACCTGATATAAACAGTTTAAGAGCTGATATGAACAATGACGGGAATATAAGTATTGATGATGCTATGTTGCTTTTTAAAAATATTGCAGGGAAAATATAATTTATTAAAATAATATTATTCAAAAAAAATCCACATATTGCTATTGCGATATGTGGATATAAATGTTATAATAATAAATAAAAAGTTTATTTCTTGCAGTATGTGTCACATTCTGTCTGGCTGCATTTGTTGGCGCCGACGCCTGAAACATCTATTTGAGATGCGTTGCAATTTTTATTTTCATTGTGCACACATTTAGTTGCTTCACAGCTTATATCTGCACATCCGCAAGCACTCTCACAAGTGTTTCCGACATCGTCTCGACGCTCATAAAAACTTCCGCATTCTGTATCAAAAGCTTTTTTTGCACCTTTTCCGCAAATATCTAAGTTTGACAGACTGCAACAATTACTTGAATTGTGCACGCATGTGGTTGCCGAGCAATATACTTTAGGCATAAATACACTTCCTTTCGGAAATATTATTACCCTCAAACAATATTTTAGTCGTGCTTTTTAAAAGTTTTAACAATTCCATAATTTTCAAGGAGATTTAAATTTTGAGAACAAAAGACGACCCTCGTCTTACTAAAAAAAATTTAATAAATATTGTTATACTTTTTGCTGTTTTTCTTATAATGGGTGTTATAATTGCAGTTGTATATGCAAAGACAGAGATTAAAAATCCTAACGCTGCAGGAGGATCGACAGCAATATGTTTTAATGAAATAATGCTGTCTAATAAAGGCACCCTTGTAGATCCGGCAGGCTCACCCTCAGACTGGATTGAACTATATAATGATGCTGATATTGCTGCCGATATAGGCGGTTATGTTATATTAAACGGTGATGTTCCTTTTACTATTGAATCAAATACTGTTATAGAGCCTCGCGGGTATCTCATAATTTATTGTGTAGGTGCTAACAGGGGCGGTCTTTTTGCCCCGTTCACATTGTCTAAAGCAGGAGGCGAAACTCTTGTTTTAAAAAACCGTGAAGGCATGCAGCTTGACACTGTTAAAACATTTTCAACAAGTTCTAATGAAAGCTTAATACCTGTAGACGACGCATGGCAAACAACAACTCTTTGTACTCCGGGTTATTCAAACGATGAGGCCGGTTACAGCGCTTTGACAGCCTCACGTAAAGGTGAAGCATCTTCTGTTGTAATAAACGAATTTATGGCTTCAAATGAGCTCACGATTGCTGATGAAGACGGCCTTTATTTTGATTGGATAGAAGTGAAAAATAATGGTCAAACTGCTGTAAATTTACGAAATTATTCACTTTCCGATGATGGAACGGCACCTTATAAATGGCAGTTCCCTGATATTAATCTAAACTCCGGTCAATGTATCTTGATTTTTGCATCAGAAAAAGATACAAAATCCGGTGAGTTGCATGCAAATTTTAAGCTCAAGGCAGCCGGGGGCAGTGTTGTTCTCGCTTCTAACGACGGTAAAATTATCGACAGCTTTTCTTACGATACCTTGGAAAAAAGCTGTTCCTATGCACGTTCTGCCACCGGAGAGTTTATGAAAACATACGAGCCAACTCCCGGTTTTGATAATACGGATTATAACGGGTTTGCCTCTGTTTGCGATAAAAATAAAAATGCCCTTGTAATAAATGAAGCAATGTCTAAAAACAATGCTTATTTAAAGCAAAACGGTGGTAAATATTACGACTGGATAGAGCTTAAAAATGTTTCTGATTCAGCTATAAATTTAAGGGATTATTATCTTTCAACAGACGTAAATGAAACTGCTATGTGGCAGTTGCCTGATGTAGAGCTGGCACCGGGAAAACTCTATGTCGTTGTTGCTTCAGGCAGTGAAATACTGTCTAACAGGTATTATAAACATACTAATTTTAAAATAAATGATGAAGAACAGTTATTTTTATTTTCATCAGACGGTATATTGATAGACGGAATGTGTCTTAAAGCAACGCCAATAAATTACAGTCTTGGGAGAGTTTCGGGTGAGAAAGGATTTTTCTATATATCAAATCCTACACCTGAAGATGAAAACAACTCAGGAACAAGAGCTGTAACATCAACTCCTACTATAAACACAAAAGGCGGAGTTTACAACAATGTTGAGTCTGTATCTGTTATGGCAACAGGTGAAGGAACGCTTTATTACACCCTTGACGGCAGTGAACCTACGAAAAACAGCAGTGTTTTAAACGGTGAACTTAATTTAAACTCAACAAAGGTTTTACGTGTTGCGTCTTATGCAGAGGGTAAATTAAAAAGTGAAACCGCAAGTGCCAGTTATATTATAAACGAAAATAATAACCTTCCTGTTATGAGTGTTGCGCTTAATCCCGAAGATATGTACGGATATACGACAGGTATATATGTAAAAGGTCCGGGGGCATCTTCCGAACCGCCTTATGAAGGGGCTAATTTTTGGCAGGATTGGGAAAAACAAGCGCATGCTGATTTTTTTGAGGAAGGCCGTGATGGGTTTTCCATACCATGCGGCCTAAAGATA